>NZ_JBBWVD010000006.1:0-195903 GCF_041903745.1 Thiocapsa sp. C2-2m
GCGACGGAGTCGCCGCTTTGGGTGGCGCGGATCTCGGGGTCCGCACCGAGGTTGCCGATCAGGATCACTGTGTTGATTCCGCTCATGTCGTCGTCTCCTTACGTGCGCCGTCCTTGGCGCGGGGGTTGGGGTCTATTGAATCACCAGCCGTTGGCTGCGCACCAGGCGCGCCCCGGGGATCACCTCGCCAGCCTTCCGGGCGGCGACGCGCTCCGCATCCGGCCCTCGGCGAGCTCGGACCACTGAGCCAGGTCGGGCGGGATACGACCGCGCGGGCGCTGCTCGGGTCTCGGCTCCGCGCGGCGCTTGGCGTTCCTGCAGATCGGGCGCACGGCTCGGGCGGACACCCGAGCCGGGGAAACCTCAGAATGGTATGTCTTCGTCGTAGTCCGGGGGCGGCGGCTCCGGTGCCTGGGACTCGACCGGTTGCCGCGTCGACTGGGCCGACCGGCTGGAACCGCCAGAGTCGCGCGCGCGTTCGCCGGCGTCGGCCGGCCGACCCTCGAGCATCTGCATCTCGTTGCCCACGATCTCGGTCGTGTAACGATCCTGACCCGATTGATCGGTCCACTTCCGAGTCGTGAGCTTGCCCTCGATGTAGACCTTCGAGCCCTTGTGCAGGTACTGCTGGGCGATCTCGGCGAGTCGGCGCCAGAGGATGACGCGGTGCCATTCGGTGCGCTCCATGCGCTCGCCGGTCTGCTTGTCCTTCCAGGACTCGCTGGTCGCGATCCGGAGTGTGGCGACGGAGTCGCCGCTTTGGGTGGCGCGGATCTCGGGGTCCGCACCGAGGTTGCCGATCAGGATCACTTTGTTGATTCCGCTCATGTCGTCGTCTCCTTACGTGCGCCGTCCTTGGCGCGGTGGTTGGGGTCTATTGAATCACCAGCCGTTGGCTGCGCACCAGGCGCGCCCCGGGGATCACCTCGCCAGCCTTCAGGGCGGCGCCGATCTCGGCCTTGAGGATGGTTACCACCGTCTCCGTGTGGCGGTACTCGTCCGGGATCAGGGCCGCGTCGTCGATCGTCACCGACTGCGGGTTGTTTTGGAGCCGTAGCGCCAGATCCGGCGCCTTGGGCTTGAGCCCCGTCCTCTTGAGCTCGGCCTCGAGGTAGGTCTTGAGCCGCGCGGCTTGGTTCGCGGCCGCTTTGCCCCGAGCGCCCATCCGCTTTTTCGCCTCCTCGATGGCGACGGCCTCGGCCTCAAGATTGCGGATGTAGCGGCCGACGTTCAGGGCCTTATCCTCCCACGGACCCGCGAGACCTTCGAGCGTGTCGGCGATCACCTCGGGTGGCAGATCCTCGATCTCGGCGAGGGCGTCCAGGGCGTCCAGATAATCGGCGGACAGTTCGTAGAGCTTTAGGGACGGCTTGGCCATTGTACGTTCTCCTTGCGCGGCCCACCCGGGCCGCGCTTCCGTGGTTGGTCAGAGGGTGGCGGCCTTGAGGGCGTCGATTCCGGCGGCGGGGCGGTCCTCACCATTCCCGCGGCGCTTCGGCGCCTCCTCGGTCTCCTCGGGGTTCTCGGCCATGTGCGCCTTGGTCTGGGCCTCAATGATCGCGAGCTTGCGTCCGGCACAGTGACCGGTGAGTGCCTCGCGATCGAACGGCGACAGGAGGGCGATCTCGGCGGAGCGCGACCGCCACCAGGTTTCCAACTCGGGGACGCTGCCGATCCGCGTCGCGCTCGCCTTCAGCGCCTTGAGGGTGCGCTTGCTCTCCGCGATCGGATCCTTGCCGGTGGTGAGCCAATCGCGCAGGGCTTCGCCAGTTGCGATCGACGGGACGAAATGCTCGCCGTCGAAAAGCCGGGTGCGGTCCTTCGTCGCCGTGGCGATATGGTTGTCCACGCTGAGATCAACCACGGTGGTGAACTCGTACTCCATCCCGTCGCGCTGGATAGGGGACAAACCGATCTTGATGGGCTTTTTGCCCCCCTTGCCATCATCGACCATGTCATACGCGGTCTTGGTGCGCATGGTCACGACGACGTGAAGACCGGCCCCAATGATCGTGTCCACCAAAGCGTTATGCTTAGGGGTCACCTCGCGCCAGGCGGCGAACGAGTTGCCCGAGCGACTGGCCGCAGTCGCCTTGTCGTGCATGTCGAGCACGCCACCATCACCGGTCCAGGCATGGCTAAGGCTGTCGATGATCAGCACGTCGTAACCGGCCGACTCGGCGGCGCGGATGATCTCGATATACCGGCCGGGCGTGTAGGGCGGCTCGAGCGGGGCGACGTCGTAGGCCGTCAAATCGGCGTAGAGCTCACCGGACCCGCGCTCGGTGTCGATGAGCGCGATCCGACCGCCAGGGGCCAAGCCCCGGGCGATCAGGAGCGCGCTGTAGGTCTTCCCGGACCCGGACGGGCCGCACAGGGCCAGGCGGAGGCGGGCTTGACGCTTCTCGGCTTTGCGGAACATGATCGAATCTCCTACTTGTTGTTGCGACGACACTTGGGAACCGAGCGCTAGGGGGCGGCAATCCCCCTAAGCGCTCTCTCATCAGAACGGGCTCTCCCCGTCCATCAATCCGGCCGGCTTGGTCAGGTCCATGCCCCAATAGGGCGGCTGGTCACCGAACGGGAGCGCGGCATCCGGGCTTTTGAGAAAGGCGACCACTTCGCCCAATTTCTCGCCTTGTTGATCGAGGAACGTCAGGATCTGCCACCAGGACGTTATGTCGCGCTCCAGGGGACAGGTCACCGCGCTGACCTCGATACGCGCGACTTGGTGGACATTGATCGAGAGACACATGGTTCAATCCTCCGAGGGTTGCATGATGGTGATAACGGGTTCGCCCTGGTCTCCGGGACCAATGACGAGGGCGAGAGTCACCCGCGAGGGGCGTAGTCGACCGGACCCGATCCGCAGGACCGAGAAGGTCAGGCGGCCGGTGTGGGGTCGACCACGAGCCGCCAAATGGGCCATTGCGAGCACGTCCCAGAGACGCCCGGTCTCGTCTTGCGGGGCGATCTCCCGTGCCTGCTCCCACGCGACGCAGTCGGACCAGACCTTGGCCGTGACGGTGACCGGGACTTTGAATCCGGCATCCCGTGCCAGATCCGAGACATCGACGAGTGTCCCGTCATCTAGGGCTTGGGCACGCGTGTAGGCGTGGATCAACACGCCACCGTCGATCAGGTTTAGCCTCATTGTGACCTCCAAGGGTTGAGCGCCAGCCGCAGCCGGAGCGGTGAGAACCCGCCAGGGCGGGAGGGTGGTGCGAGTTGTTTTCATGTCTTAATTATACACTATATGTGTTTTTCCAGCATGAAGAATGTCAATATCGTGTACGTTTGGATTGGATTTACCCTGCTGTGAGTTCCGTGTGGTTGTCGATCTGAACGGGCGCGTAACCCGGCTTGAGCGTGTCCGAGCAGACCAGGGGAGCGACACGACCCCATAACCAAAGCACCAACAACGCACCGCCGGACATGACCAGGTAGCCGCCGAGACCCGACAGGAACCGGACCAGCCAGGGCGGCGCGCTGGCCCAAAGCGCGACCAGCCGCAGGAGCGGGCGGCGAAGCGGCAGGGGCAGCAAGGCGAGGACGAGGCCCCAGAGCCGACGGGGTAGCGAAGAAGGCGCGCTGCGAAAGCCACGATACAGCGCGCGAAAGCGACGGTAGCCGGTAACCATCGAGGACCCCCGGAGCTCAGCGGCGGCGAAAAGCGTGCGCGACCGGAGCCGTCGGCTTCACTGCCTTGCGCCCGACCAGGCGCGCCAAGCACTGGGTCTTAGCGGTCGAGATGGCGGGTAAAAAGCTCAACTGATAACCGGGACCGAACTCGACCGTATCGTATTCGTACAGGTACCAGTCACCGGGCCCGGCGGCGCGTGAGCCCGAGGGCCAGCGCGCGCGGGCTTGGTCTTGGACGGATGCAGGGAGGTAATGCCAGTGAGTGGAGTAACGCATGGGGGAGCCTCCGATTAGGCGAACAGGGCGAGGGTTGGAGGGGGCGACCAGATGGCCGCACCCGCAAGGACACCGGATGTGAGGGGCGACCAAGAGCCGCCGGCAGCGAGAGCCGGCCACGACACCAGGGGCAGACCGGCGACAGCGCCGACCGGGAACACAACCACCGGCACGCCCAGCCGCGCGGCGGCGGCAGCCGAGGCCCAAGTACCGGAGCCGCAGGAGGGCCAAGCCCCGGCCCGGAACGGATACGACGGCAACCGAGAGGGCCAGGCGACCAGGCCGGAGCCGCAGCTACCGGACGCGACCAGGCGCACGGCGGCGAGCGAGCGGCGGGCCAAGCGGGCGCGCAGGTCGACATCCGGGCCGCCACCGGCCCACCAGGACACCGAGGCCCCGGCGCGCTGGGCTGCGGCGACAGCCGCGACCGCTGAGCCGGACCAGGAGCCCGGCGCCGAGTAGCGCGAGGCGGACGCCGACGGCGAGACCGGCCCGTGAGCCGCGAGAATCGATAGGGCCATAGCGCCAGGCGCGCCCTGGGCGAGGGCGGCACGGATGACCAGGGCATCGACGCCCGTAGCGCACCCCGTGACCAGGTGCGACCCGTCCGCGAGCAAGTCCGAGACAACCGCGGCGATGTTGGACGCACCCGGCACGCGACCACGAGAGCCGGCGAGCATGACCAGGGACGTGGGTACGCTCATGGCTGCACCAGATTGAGCCAGGCTGCGCGGAGCAGGCAGCGGGCTGCCGAGGCTGATGCCCCAAGGGGCAACCTGACCTTGACCGCGAGCGGCGGGGCGGAAGCGGAGAGGGGACCATTGCGGTAGACCGCGCAAGCTGTACCGGGCTTGGTCTGGACTTGCCAACCCTGAACCTTGGCGCAGGCCGCGACCGCCACCGCGTGGGCGTGGTTGCGACAAGGCACGAACAGGCAAGCGGGAGAGGGGCGGTCACCCTTGCGGACGGCACGCCAGGCCCAGACCGAGCCGTTGGCGCTGACGCGAGCGATGACCCGGCCGGCGTGGCGCGCGGGGACCGAGAAGAAGCCGCGTGGGCCGACGGGCGCGGGCGCGATGCGGGCGGGGTTGGTCATGGCTTGCTCCGGTGTGCTGTGTATAAACACAGTATAGCACACGAAGCGAGTATATCAAGAAGAAAATGTATTAAAAACAGTTGCTAATGGTTCCACGTGGAACCTGTGCGGAGCACAAAAGGCGTTGACGCCGGGCTTTTACAGGCCATGCTGATGAGAGCACCCGCTTCCCCTGGGGGACGGGAGGGGGATCAAAATCCCCCGGTGCGAAGCCTCAAAACCCGAGCGTATGAACAACCACGGAGCCGCTTTGCCCTGCCGACGCTTCACACCCGGCAGGATCAGTAGCCCACCGTGGAGTGGAAGCAAGGTGGAGAACGCCTAGAGCCGCTTAGGGCGCGTCGTTTGCGACCTTAGCGGCTCTTGGCGTTACTACCTTGCTTCCACTCCACGGTGGGCTACCCTGCCCGAGGGTGTGAAGTGGCGGCAGGGCAAAGCGGCGGGGCTCGGGAAAACGCTCCCCGCGGATCTGCGCAGCAGTTCCGCTCTTGCGGCATTGCGCAACCTGACCAAGCCTGCTGCCCGGCAGTGACTCACGTCGTTTGTGAGTCTCTGCCGGGCTACCGTCGACATCTCGGACACCGCCATCAAAATCCTCCGGTCTCGGCTGCCCCCGCGGAGAGGAGTGACCGGCGCTGTTTGCCGGGCACGACCCCGCGGGGGCAGACGCACCTTATGGAGCTTGCGACCCCGAAGGGCCGGGGTGCGGGCCCTCCCGCATCCACATCGGTCGTGACAGGCGCCCGCCTTGCCGGCGCCCGACGGGGCTGCCACCACCTGTACAAAGCTGCGGCGCCGTTGGGTGCTGATCTGCATGGCGGGTGACGGTCACGCTCTTCAGCTGCCGAGGGTGCGTCGAGGTGAGGAGCCCTGTCCCGGAGCGCGGAGCCGGTGCAGGCGTTGTGTGCCTGGACCGGCGGAGTGCGCAGGGGCTGGGCGGGGGTGGCATGGGGAAGACGCTCCCCGCGGATCTGCGCAGCAGTTCCGCATCCGGGACCTCGAACATCCTGACCAAGGCTGTCGCCCGGCAGTGACTCACGTCGTTTGTGAGTCTCTGTCGGGCGCGCTCGAGCGTCTCGGTCACCGCCTATGAAAATCCTGATGGTCGGCTGACGTCGTCGGAAAGGAGCGACCGCCGCTGTTTGGCGGGCGCGACCCGGCGACGTCAGACGCTCGTTGGAGCTTCGCGACCCTCAAGCCCCCAGCGGGGGTTGGGGGAGATGTCCACACGGCTCGCGCTGGCCCGGCCGCAAGCGTCGTTTGCTTGGGGCTGGGCTGGCGTGCTCAATGCCTCTTCCCGAGTCGAAGTGGGGAGCCCTGTCCCGGAGCGCGGAGCCGTTGCCGGCGTCGTTTGCCGGGTGCGGCGGAGTGCGCAGGGGCAGGGCGTGGGTGGCATCGGGATGGGTATGCGCCGGATGTGGGGGTTCTCGATCACGGGAAAATGTCTCAGGTCGGGTGCCGCGTGCTGCGTCCGGCCAGGGACGGCCGGCCGCCTTCCAGGGATGGACACCGTCTCGTGTGCGCTCGATATCGCGGCGGGCGGACATTTCAGGCGGCGACGAGGACGGTGGTCGAGCCGCCGACATCGCCAAACCTGCCGGCCTGGTCTAGCCGTGTGAAGCTCGTACGTCTGCGATGGTGCGTTCGGCCGTACCGTTCGCAGCCGGTGCACAGGAGCCGGGGCGGTTCGGGAGGATGAGCGAATCGCCTGCCGGATGGAGGGGCCCGGCACCGGTGATCGATCCGCAGCCGGAGGAGCATTCGGTTGTATGAGCGGCACCGGAAATCGGATGTGTTGCGACAAGGGTTCGGGCGGGCGGGACCGGATCAGGATCGCGGGACGCGGAACAGCCGCGCGCGCGGAGCGCGCGCAGCTGTTGTCGCGCAGCGCGGTGCCCCCAGCGGGGGTTGGGGGAGATGTCCACAAAGCCGTGCCCCTGGCGCCCGCCTTGCCGGCGCTGGCCGGGGCCGCCACCACCTGCATCGAGACCGCGGCGCCGGACGGGGCTGATCTGCAAGGCGGGTGACAGGGGCACTCCTTGATTGCCGAGGGTGCGTCGGAGTGAGGAGCCCCGTACCGGAGCAGCGAGCCGGGTCAGGCGTCGTGTGCCTGTCCCGGCGAAGTGCGTAGGTGCGGGGCGGGGTTGATCTCGGGATGAGCATGCACCGGACGAGCCGTGTTTGCAGGCCGCGCCGAGGTCGGCTACTCGTACGGCGCGCGAATGCATCGGCATCTGAATCCCCGGTCCCGGCTGCACCGCTGAGCTGACGTTCGTTTTCTAGGGCTCGCCGCGCACTGATGTCCCATGGGGGAAAGCGATCTCATCCGCTTCCCGTCTGGCGATGAGCTCGGCAATCTCCTGGACGCGGTCACGCGACGGGCCATTCAGGTTTCTGCCGTACCTCGCATCGTAGTGCCCGCAGTAGTCGGACGCGAGCTTGTAGCCCAAGCGGGGGTCGTCCGGATGCCGGAGGCAGATCGTGAGGGCATCTTCGATCAGCAACAGCGCTTTCGAGTGAACCAGGCGAACTTGGCCCCAGCTCAGGCTCCTGTAGTCGGACTGGAATGCCTCGAGCCGTCCGTGAAGTTCCAACATCGCCCGTGGGTTCAGATCGCTGCGCGCCTGGATGTCCTCGAGCAGTGCGCGTACCTGCGCCAGCAACGCGGCTTCCGGCTCGGATGCCGGTGCTTCGCCGGTTGTCGCCTTCTCGGCGATCCAGAGGGCGAAGGCGATGAGGCGCCCTGGCTTGTCGAACCACTTCTTCAGGACCGACAGGCGGACAAGCTCCGCGAACCCTTTGCGGTCGATCTCCTCGACGATGGAGGCGAATTTCTGATGAATCGTGAGTGCCATGGGCTATTGGATCGGTCAATGCCGGCGAGGTGGATGATCGAGGTCAAACCGGAGGTCGGATGCCGCCACGGGAAAGGAGCGACCGGCATGGTTCAGGCGGGTGCGACCCCGTGGCAGAAGACGCGCGACGGTGTTGCGATGATAACCGCCGTTCGCACGGGCGTCCGGGCGGTGCGGATCAGGGCGATCCTGAATGGATCGGATCGGAGTGCGCCCCGGTGCGCAGCGGACGAGCAGTGGCGGAAAAGGCGAAAGCCCCGTTCCGGGGGCTTTCGTCAGTCGCGCTAGTCCTCGTCGCTGTCCTCCGCATAGAGCCCGGTCCCGCAGCTCTCGCAACCGTCTTCCGGCGTCACCTCGTCGCCGCATTCCTTGCAGAAGTGGACCGGGTAGTCCTCGCCGATGTCCCAGCGCGTCGCCCCCTGCCCCTCGTCCAACCACAAGGCATCCGGGTAGTCGTCGATGTTGCGCGTCATGGCGTTTCTCCTTGAGCTTCGGCAACCCTCTGTTCGGGTCGTCCCCCCATCAGCGGTTGGTGTCTGATCCTGTCAAGGGAGGGGCCCCGTCCGATTGTCGGGGCGCGGTAGGCTCGGATTCTGTCTACAGGGATACGGGTTCGGAGCGCCCCGACAAGCGGATGGGGAGGTGCCCTTGACAGGATCAGACCCCCGCTAAACTTTGGAGACCCGAGCAGAGCGGCCCTGCTCCGACGGTCTGCACCACTCCGACGGCATGCGCTGCGAAGTGGCGTCAGCCGTCTTCGCGGCGGTGTGCTAACTCGTTACCCCGGCGTCGGAGCCGGGCGCCCGATCTGCGGAGCAACCAGCCGCGCCGATGCCGCGCGCGCCCGGCGAGACGCCCGTCAGGGCGGCGAGTCGCGCGCGGATGAGCCGACTCGGCCGCCGACACAGCGCCCAAGGCGCGGCAAGGCGGCTGAGAGGCTCGCGGTTCACTGCCGTGCTTGCGCACACCGCCATCAAAATCCCCGGCCTCGGCTGCCCCCGCGGAGAGGAGTGACCGGCGCAGTTTGCCGGGCACGACCCCGCGGGGGCAGACGCACTGCTTGGAGCTTGCGACCCCGCAGGGCCGGGGTGCGGGCCCTCCCGCATGAGAATCCTTCGGTCGTGGCCAAGCGGCTGTTGGCGTCGTTTGCCAAGAGCCGCTTGGCCACGCTCAATCCACCCCCAGCGGGGGCCGGGGGGGAGATGTCCACACGGTCGTGCCCCTGGCGCCCGCCTTGCCGGCGCCCGACGGGGCCGCCACCACCCGAATCAGACTGCGACGCCGTTGGGTGCTGCAATGCAAGGCGGGTGACAGGGGCACGCTCCTTAGCTGCCGAGGGTGCGTCGGAGTGAGGAGCCCCGGACCGGAGCGCGGCGCCGGGTCAGGCGTTGTTTGCCTGTCCAGGTGCCGTGCGGAGGTGCGGGGCGGGGGTGGCATCGGGTTAAGGGTCGAGCAGGCGTCTCGGTGTTCGTTGGCGGCAATCGGATTGCGGTCTGGTGGTCGGGCGGGAGAGCAGACGATCAGTGCAGGGACTCTCTTCGTGTCTCACGTATGACCGCTTCCATGGTCGGACAGGCAGGGGCGCCCATCTGGCGGCGTTCGCGATACCACTCCAGGAGCAGGGTCGCGATCATGTCTTCCGTGAAGAGCGGTCGGTTGCTGCCGTCGTCGTACAAGGTGCAACCGGATGCTTCGGCTGCTGCGATCAGGAAGCCGGGCCGGAGTTTCAGTGAGCCGGTGTCGGGATCTCGTCCGACCACGGGCCATTCGGTGCCCTCGGGTATTCGCAGGATGATCTTGGTCATGAGGCGTTGATCCGGTTGGTGGCTGCCGTCGGCCGGGATCGGTCGCACCGAGGGTCGGGGCTCGTCGTCGGAATCATGACAGATCTGGAATCCACGTGGTGCCAGGCCCCAGGACGCGTATCAATGTCTCGGGCTGAGGTGCGGCGTCCAACTCGACCAGGTGCGTCGGGCAATCGCAGTCGCTCGAACCGAAGCCGGGAAGTGGTCGGCGCGCTCCGGGAATGCGGCCCAAAGCCTGTGCCCAGGCGTGCTCGCGTCGTTCGGTGCCGTAGGCGATCCAGTACCCGCTGATCGCGCATTGGGGTCGCAGATAGTCCAAATGCCAGTGCGGGCGGGTGGCGATCCGGTGGTGATGTCTGCAACGTGCGGGGATTCCGCCGGGGCCGAGCGCGCTGCCGACGTAAATGAAGCAACCGGTGCCCAGCATCAGGATTCCGAGTCGTCCGATCGGGACCGGTCCTTGATGGTTCGGGGACAAAAGCACGGCGTAGGTGCCGGGTTGGCTTGATGGCACGCTCTTCCCCGGGGTGTGCACGGCAAGAGCCGTCGGCTTCGGAGCGCAACACGGCGTCACGCCCGCCCTATCGTTGCCGTCAGTGATCTAGCAGCCCCTCGAGGACCGGCTCGATGCGCTTGGCGAGCTTCTCGTAGCCGCCGCCGTTGGGGTGGATCTCGTTCTGCCAGTCGTGGCTGTCGCCGTGGTGCCCGAGCGCAGCTCGGGTCAGGGTGCCTCGGGTGTCCACTACGTGGAGCTCGGGGATCTTCTTCGTGCCGTCGGCAAGCTCCAGGAGTCTCTCGGCCAAGCGATCGGTCAGGTAGTCGGCAAGCTCGACCCGGTTCTCAGGCGGAATTTCCCGATCGCTGAATGCCCGAAAAAGCCAGGGGCCTAGGCTCCCGAAGATGGCGGGCGCGTCGCGGGGCGTGGCGTAGTCGTAGGTGTGGGCGATGATCGGCACCCCGCGGCTCGGGCCGCCGGGGACGTCGCGCATTGCGGCGATGCGTCGATATCCGTCTTGGACGTCGTCGAGGAGCGCCGCGAGTGCAGCAGGGTCGCAATAGTCGGCGGGGTTGCCGGGATTGGTCGGTCGGTTGTTCTTGGGCAGGACGATATTGCCGGCCGCGTTGATCAAATCGTTGCCGCCGCCGCTCAGGAGGATGGCATCCCAGCGCTGGATCCCTGGCGAGAGGGCCTCGCGCAGCTGCTGGCTGCGGGCGATGCTGGCCATGCTGACGATGGTGTCGCCGGGCGTGCCGCAGTTGACGATTCGGGTGTGCTTGCGGAAACGAAGCTCGAAGAGGAGGTTATAGGGGGGTAGGCCGCTGATGGTGAACCAGGAATCGCCTTCGGCGAGCAGATTCAGATCGGGAAAAGTCGGGAACCCCTCATGATCGAACACTTGGCGAAGGTACTCGCGCCAGGTGACGACGGACGGACGGTGACGGCCTCGTCGCGACATGCTCGGCTCTCCTCGGAAGGTGATTCGGCTGGGCTTCTTGGCGGTATGCCGCCTGACGTGCACACATACCGCATCCTGGCCAAATCCACAAACGTCGATTTCGGGTCGATGACGCGGAATGCGGTCCGGAGGGTGCGACCATCATCCGGGCGAGTTCGGGCGCGATGGCGTGTCCCGGCCGGAAGACTCTGGTTCATAGGTTTATGTCAACTCTGGTCATAGCGAAGAGCTTGATATATCTGAGTATGTGACTTGACATAAACTATATTATACGAAATGACCGGATGGTCGCCGGAGCCGGCCGCGGGTCGTGGTTGCGGAGAATCCAGTCGGTGTCTATAAGGATCCGTCATCCGCTCGCCCACCAACCCCGATTGTAGGCGACTCGATGATTGACGTCATACTGGAAGCGCGTCGGTTCGCCGCCGAGACCATCCGGCACTTGCTCCAATGCGGCTGCAGCTCTGGGAGTGTGCGCGAGGTGGAATGCGAGCTCAACGGCGCAGCGGAGATCCTGTCGCGACTCGGGCATGACGAGGCGGTCGCGATTCTGAGTCGGGTCGTCACGGATTTGCCCTCGATGCCTCTGGTGGGATTCGCTGGAGACCGCGAGATGTGCGAGCTATATGCGCTGTTGGCGCGGTTGGTAGAGGAAATTGATAAACAGAGGGAGCCGCTCTCGATGTGAGCGCAAGACCGATGCCGGGACAAGTGGTCAATGTTTGACCGATCTAATGCATCGGGTTGATGTATGCGAGGTTTACGGCGTGAAATGGATGTTCCGAACTGGGTTATCCACAGCAACGGGGGATAACCTTCAATGCAGTGTACGATGCACCCTCCCCTCCCCGTGCGTTCGCAGTTGCCGCAGCAAATCGGCCCTTCCCTCCAGTGCTCGTGCCAGGGCTTCGTCGATGCTCTCACCGGCGCGACCGTCGCCGAACAAGGTCGCGAGTATGACGTCGAGATCGCCGTCGGTGCACTCAACCCACCCTGCTCCGAAGCCAGCCAACCATTCGCGCTGGGCCTCCATATCGTTCAGCGGCGGATAGTAGTCGTCGGGGGCACTGCCGCCCTTGGCGACGGCATAACCGGCGCCGAACCAACCGATCTCGTGCGGGGGCATCCAGGAATCTCCCGATTCGTGTGTACGCGGACGACCGATCGACCCCGGTGAATGCGTCGTCGGGGTGATTCTGGCACCCGTACATCTTGGCGTCGAACCGAGATACTGACCTCCCCTACCCTCCTCTAGCGGTGTATTTGCGCAAGCCGAGCCACCGTGTTTGGATTAACGTTATCGTCTTCCTTTTCTGTCTATTAGCGCTTTTATCGTCTATCCTTCTCGAAAAGCGATAGCGGTCGAGAGGCAACGGGTAGCGATCATGGATACGGAAGACGCGGGCCTGGATCCGCTGAAGTTCCTTCGCCAGCGTGCCGAGGAAGTGCTTGGCGCGTTGCGCGAAGACGTCTTCGCCCCGGAGGGCCAGAAGACGTTGCGACGGACTTGGTCGATCTCGGAGGCGGCGGAGCTGGTCGGGCGCAGCCAGCAGACGATCCGACTCGCAGAGAAAGAGGGCAAGCTCCCCTCCCCCGGTCGCATGGAGAATGGCCGGCGCGGTGGCTACTCTCTGGATGCCGTCAATCGGATGCGCGATGCCTTCGGGACACGGCCGTGGCGCTCGCCACAGGATCCGCCCCTAATCCTGAGCTTCTCCAACTTCAAGGGGGGTGTCGGCAAGTCGAGCTTCGCCTGTCACTCGGCACAATACTTCGCGATTCAGGGCTATCGGGTCCTGGTCGTCGATCTGGACAGCCAGGCGAGCACCACGACGGTGTTCGGTTTCAATCCGGATCTGCAGATCAGGCATGACGAGACCATCGCCCCGTATCTGCTCGGCGAGCAGCACAGCCTGCATTACGCGATCCGTGAGACCTACTGGCCCGGGATCGATCTGATCCCGAGCGCCCTGCACTTCTACAGCGCCGAGTACGAGCTGGCGGCGCAGGTAGCCGGCAATGTCGAGTTGCTGGAGACCTTACGCGCGGGTCTCGAAGGCGTGGCCGACGCCTACGACATCATCATCTTGGACCCGCCGCCTGCGTTGGGTCTGATCTCGATCAGCGCCCTGGTCGCGGCCAATGCACTGGTGATCCCGGTGCCGCCGGCGAACATCGATTTCGCATCCACGACGCATTTTTTCGGCATGGTCATCGACACCCTCGATACGCTGCGGCGACACGGGGTGGATCCGAGCTATCGCTTCGTGCGGGTGGTGCTCTCCAAGCTCGATGAGCGCAAGTCCACGCAGACGGCGATTGCCGACATGATGAGGAAGGTCTTCGGTTCCTACCTGATGGTGACGCCGATCAAGGACAGCGCCGAGATCGACAATGCCTCGGCGCGATTCGAGACGGTCTACGAGCAGCCTGTGGCCTTGACCTCGCGCGAGGTCCATCGTCGCTGCATCGCATATCTGGACGGGTTCAACCGCGAGCTCGAAATCCTGGTCCGGCGCACGTGGCCGAGTCACCACGAAGCCCTGCGCGAAGCCGGGCTCATGTAGGGGCGCACCGTCATGAAGAACCGCAGTCTGATCTCGGGGATTGCCGATCGGATCGAGCAGGGTCACGAGGGTGCCGGCCAAGGATCGGTCGGGGATGATCGCTCGGGGCCATTCGGGGCGAACATCGCCGCGATCACGAATCCACGGGCACCCGGCCAGCCGAATGCCGCGATTCAGAAGACGGCCATCCAGCGTTTTCACTGGGTGGATCCGGCGCGTTGTCGGCTGTGGCAACACCACAATCGAGCCTACGAGCTGCTCAACGCGGAACGGTGCGCGGATCTGATCTCAGGGTTCCGCACGCTCGGGCGTCAAGAGCGTCCGGCGATCGTGCGCAGCCTCAAGGGCGATGCGCGGATGGGAGTGGACGGGGCGGAGCATGACTTCGAGATCCTGTCCGGGGCAAGGCGCCACTGGACGGTCTCCTGGCTTCGCATGCACGGCGAGGTCAATGCCGAAGGCGAGCCCTATCTCCTGCTGATCCAGGTGCGCGACGAGTTGGACACCGCAGCGGCGTTCGAGCTGTCCGATGCCGAGAACCGGGGACAGCGCGACATCTCGGATTACGAGCGAGCGCGTGAGTATCGGTGGGCGCTGGAGAGCCTCTACGAAGGCAACATCTCGCGCATGGCCGAGGCGATCCGGATCGACCGCTCGAACCTGAGCCGCATCATCGCACTGTGCGACATGCCGGACGAGCTGGTCCGGGCCTATCCGTCGATCCTGGAGATCCGCACCTCGCACTGGCGACAGCTCAGCCCGACCTTTTCGAGCGAAGAGACGGCCCATCGGGACGCGGCCAAGCGCATCCTGTCCTTTGCGCGTTCGCTCGCCAAAGCTCGGGAGGAACACAGTCAGAACCTGCCGATGACGGGTGCAGAGACGCTGACGGCCTTGCTGGACGCGGCCAGGGAACGCAGCAGCAGCGGCAAGCGGGGTATGGTCGTGGCAACCGTATCGGCCAAGGCAACCGGGAAGTTGGCGGTGCGGATCAAGCGCACCTCGCGCGGCATGACGCTCGAAGTGCCGCGGGCATCCGGTGCCACCAAACAGGAGTTGTATGCCGCCTTGCAGCAGGCGGTGGACGATTACTTCGAGGAGTAGGCCGGTGGGCGGTGGGCGGTCGGCGCGGGTGAGTCGTGCATGGGGTGCTGCCTCCTGCCTACCCTACTCCTACGTCACCCCTACCCTACCCAAACCCAACCCGGTCGGTCCCCGGTGCCCCCGACCGAGACAGGTGGGGGTGGGACGAAAAAAAAGACGGTGGAAAAGACCGTCCAATACCCACGCACAAGAGATCATGCCATTTCAGCCCCGGGATGCTCGGTATCGCGCCTTGATCAACCCGAGCTCAGCTTCGTTCGAGGCGCTTCTATCGGCGCCTGTGGCAGTTGCCACACCCCTCCTGACAGTCACTTCCTGTCGTTTCAGCAGGGATCGACAACCGCAGCGTGCTTCACCTTCGCTGAATAACCATGCCTTGTGGTCGACTGTGGCAGTTGCCACAGCTCCAGAACGGATCGAGTCCGGACATCGATCGAGCCGTTCAACCATCGTGCCGGTCGCTCAACAACCGACCAAAGCCATCGACTGTGGCAGTTGCCACAGCCCGTAGTGTCCGTCCGTTCCGCCCATCAATTCGACCCGCGTCGGTAATCCCAGGGGTGTTGGTGGTCACCGGGGCTCGACCAGATCCCGAGGCCACCGCTCCGCGCCGCGCGCTCGGCGGCGAAGAATCGCTGGTCCCGACAGTAGCGCGGATAGACCGCCGCTTGACCGGCCGACACCATCGCCAGATTCAAGCTCTCCCCGTCGGTCGTCAGAACCTCCCCGACACGCCGCCCGTAACGGTCGGTATCGACAAGACGCAACGAGATCGTTCTCGGCGTGATTCGGCGCAGGTGATCGCGGCTGTCGGGACCCCAGGGGCGTTGCGCCAATTCCGGGGCGTCGATGCAGTACAAGCGCACCTGCAGATGTTCGCCGTGGCACTCGGCTCGCAGGGTGTCGCCGTCGTGGATCGAGGCGACCGTACAGCTTTGTCGTGGTTGCTCCAGGAACGGCAGCGCCGACCAGTCGATGTTCGCGATGACCCAAGGTGCTATCAGCCCGAAGACCGCGAGTCCCCAGAACAGCACCAGCCGATGGTGGCCGACGTCCAGATCGACGTTCGTCGTCACTGTAGCCACCGTTGCAGGCGCGGATCAATGAACGAGGACGCAGGGCCAAGCGGACCGAGGGTGCCGGGATCGGCATCCGGCGTGTGGCGGGCCTGCACCGTCAGCGTCAGCTCGGCGAGAACGCGACCGTTCCAGGTGCCGAGACTGTCGGGGGTGGCGTAGAACAGTGTGACTCGCTCGCCCGAGACCATGACCGTGGGCGGTGCGGGCTTGGTCTCGGGGGCGATAAAGGTGCCCAGGAGATAGATCTCCGGGGCGGTGAGCGTGGCGAGGGCGGCCCGGATGCCGTCGGTGCTCGCAACCGGCGCGGCGAGCGTGAAGGAGGTCGTGGTCTGTGCCACACCACGGGAGAGGTCCGCATGCTCGGTGTACCAGTCGCACGCGGTACTGTTGCAGGCGGAGCGCGGACCGTCCGGGGTGGCGACCAGGAAACCCGATTCCTGCCACGGGCCGATGACGGGATAGGTGCCCGACACGTCGGCATAGCTCAGGTTATCGCGCCCGCGCATCTCGAGCGTGAAGGCAAGCCTACCCTTGTCGGCATCGAAGTCGGAACGGGCGGCGGTGATGTCGCCGATCGCCGATCGGATCAGCCCGGTCGTGCCTTCCGCTCGCTCGGCCAGCGGCATCAGCACCAGCCCGAGCAGAATCATGATGGACAGGAACCACAGCTCGCCGTGACCCAGTACCTCCATGCGATACCGCGGATTACCCGGTAGGACGCAGCGCGCCAGCGAGGGCCAGAACCAGCAGACCCCGGACCGGGTCATCATGTCGGCGACCGAATGGGAGATCCAGCCCGCGGCCAGCGCGATGAAATAGCCGGTCGGGAGCAGGAACCAGGCGACGGTCAGAACCACGACCTGAGCCGCCAGTGAGTGGGTCAGGGTGCGATGGCCGAAACGAGTTCCGACCCAGGTGGATAGCGGCGGTATCAGCCGACCGATGTAGGACTGCCGCGAGTCGAGATCCGGCAGCATCGCCGCGCCCAAGGCGACCAGTGCCTCGGTCGGGGTCGGCGGGTTGCCGCTCGCGACGCAGACCGCGAGATAGGCGGTCTGTCCGGCCACCAGATGGGTCGGCGTCAACATCAGCGCCCCTGACTCGACATGCGCCGTGCGAAGAAGAGCATGAGCGAGAACATCGAGGTGCCCACGCCGGCCAACACCATCAGCTCCTGCACCCCGATCCCACGCGAAATGTAGCGCATCGCCATCAGACCGACCGCCATCACCAGCAGCATCGGCGTCATGTCGATGTAGGTGATGGCCGACTCATGGTGGAAGCCGTGCAGGGAACGGCGGGTGACCTCGCGCTCGTTGACCGCGGCAGCCAGCATCCCGGTGATGGCCTCGGGCAGGCCGCGTGATTCGCGCACGACGCGCGTCACGAAGGCGTCTCTGACCTTCTCGGTCTCGAAGTCGATGGGCGCGCGTTCGAGGTGTCGCTCGACCAACTCGCGACTTTCGGCGCCGATCAGCGGCTTGAGCTCGAGCGTGACCTGGAATCGCCACAGCAGGCGCATCACCTTGTTACGCCGGTTCTGGGTCTCGATCCCGGCCGCGACCTGACAGTGCTCGGCAAGCTGGTGGAGCATGTCCGCCTGAGATGGCGGAACCTCCAAGCTCTCCACGAAGAGCACCACGTCCTCGCGCCCCTCCAGCGAGCCGAGGACCAAGAGGATGACCTCTTGGGCGGGCAGCCGAACGATGGTGCGTTGGATGTGCTTCCAGGCGATCCGCCCGGTACGCTCGGCCTCGGCGCGGAACCGCGGAGGGATGAGCCGCTCCGGGACCGTCAGGCCGATGGCGTGATGAACCTGCTCGGCAAGCTCGGCGACGAACGCCTTGGGTGTGGCAAGCGTCGGACAGAGACAAATCCGCTCCTCGGCGAGGCGAATCCTGACCTCGCGCAGAAGCGAGCGCTTGCCGATGCCGGGTTGCCCCTTGATCAAGATGCTGTGACCGATGCGCAAGGCGGCGAGCCCGCGTTCCAGCACGGGGCCGCGCCCGACGAAGATCGGATCCGGCTCGGCCGCCGGCTCGATCAGTGCGTCATCGCCGTCAACAGTGCCTGTAGCCGAGGCCATTCTTCACCTCCGTAACGGCGGGCGAGCGTGAGCCGTAGGGCGTCGAGCTTGCCTGCTTCGCGTTGCCAATCATGCTCCGCGCGTTGCATGGACTCGGCCTCGCGCCACAGCGACTCGGTGGGATCGAGTCCCTGGGTCACCCGCTCCTGACGATACTCGAGCCGATCGCGCGTAAAGATCCGGATGGTATCGAGTGCCTTGACCTGACTGGACAGCTCGCAGAGGCTCTGGATGTCGCCCAGCAGTGACACCCGCGCGGTGTCTTCTTTGGCGACCAGGGTCGCGCGGGCCTTCGCTTTTTCGATCTGATTGGCTCGGTCCCAGAGCGGGATCTCGACGCGTAGGGCCGCTCGGCCACCGGCCTCTCCGGTCTCGAAGGTAGTGTTGGTGTCGTAGCCCAGGCTCAACACCGCCTTCCAGTCATGCTGCTTTTGCGTCTCGGCATGCGCGGAGCCCTCGGCGATCAGGACCGGGTGAACGGTGCTGACGAGCACCAGCGCCTCTTCGAGCCGAGCGCTTCCGGGGCAGTCGGCGCGGACGTGCATGCCGGCGAGGACGACCGGGAGGACGAGGAGGGCGGGCCGGCAACGGCAGGGCATAACGCTCATATTTGCTCATGCCGCGCGGTCGGACCGAGACGGCGTGTTGGCCGCGAAAATGCCCTCGGGGATCGCGTGCGAGACAATCAACCCGGATGCGCGCGAGCGGAAACAACGCTTCGTTCCTTCGTCGGTCAGCAACCAGGCAGCCGCCGCAACATCTTGTCCCCAGCTGTTCGGCCAGAGCGGGAGTCCCATGAGGATGGCATAGACCAGATCCTCGGCCCCCTCCATGTTGCGATCAGAACCGGTGCCCCACCTGGTCGCACGCAGCGGGGCCAGGATCTGCTCGACCACCCCGGCCAGCGCTCCGCCGAGGCGCGCACGATCGTCCATCCGATCGACTGGGTTGGAGGTTATGACGGCGAAAGCCTGCGTCAGGTCCGATAGCCGTTGATGTGCTCGAGCATGCTCGTTCGTATCGGGGGGTGCGCGCTCGGCCTGTTGCTCTGCCAGGATCAGCAGGAGCGCCAGATTGATCTCGACCGTGCGCATCGCTTCCTCGAAACCAGCCCGCCACGACAGGAGTCGTGCTTGACGGATACGCTGTTTGCAGGGAATCTCTGTGGGCTCGTTGGGCATAAGTGCTCCTTCACCAACTACGCGTGATGCCGGCGGCGAGGATGTCGCTGCCGGCGCTGTAATCGATCGGGGGATGCTCGCCTCGCCCGCCTGCAAACCAGATGTGGGCGTAGCTCAAGCTCAGGGTCCAAGGGCCGGTGCGGTAGTCGAGTCCTCCCGCCAGCCAGGTCCGATCGCTGTCGGGCAGACGTGGCGAGCGATGTGTGGCAGTTGCCACAGGCGACTGGTCCCACGCCGTACCGAGACGCCAGGTCCATGGCCCGATGACGTAATCACCTCCCAGGTCCAAGCGCCAGGTATCGCGCCAAGCGTGCTCCTCGATGAGACGGCTGCCGTCGGCAAGCCGGATGTCAAGCGCCTGCAGTCTGCTCCAACGTGTCCAGGACGCACCCGCCATAAGGACGAGCTGCGAGCGCGGAGCCCAACGTATCCCGGATCGCACGACCTCGGGCGTAGTGACGGGGACCGTGGCGCCCTGTGTGCCGTGCGGCGTGGTTGCCGTCCCGCTCAGCACATGATCGACAGCCGATCCGTAGGACAGCCCGAGGGCGAGCTCGGGGAGCGGGCTCCAGAGCACGCCGAAGGTCCAGCCGATGCCGGTGTCGTTGCCTTCGACTTTCGAGACACGATCGCCGAGCGGGGTCGGTATCGCCTGCGTCAGCTCTGCTTCGAAGGACTGGAGGAAAAGCCCGGCGCCGAGACGCAGGGTCGGCGTCACTGGATAAGCGCCTGCGATCTGAAAGCGGGCGGCCGCGATCTCGGAATGCAGTGCGTAATAGCGTCCGGACCAGTCGGAGGGATAGTCGGTGGCGAGGCCGAACTCCCCGTACACCCCGAGACCGATGCCGTGCATCGTGCCGAAGAGCGCCGGCACCGCCGCTTCCGTGCCCGCATCTTCCGGTTGAAGGTGATTCCACAGGTAGCTCAGGTTGGCGTTCAGCGTCGTAGCGGCCGGCACCGCTGCCGGGTTGAAGGCCACGGCGGAGGGCGCGATTACGGCCGCTTGACCGGCGTAGGCTCGCCCGAGGCCCGCGGCGTCACGCTCGATCAGGGCGAACCCGGAGCCGTGGCCGGGCGTGGCAGTCAGCAGGAAGGCCAAGACGAGGAGTCGTCGTGCCCCGTCCATCACGCAACCCTCGGATACCCCAAGCGCGCGAGCACGGCGCTCAATCTGCGGTCGAGCGCCACCGCATCGAACAGCGGATTGCTCCACCCGCTGACGATGGCGTAAGCGCTCCCGTGCGGCGGGCGATGGTGGGCGTCGTGGGCACGAGCCGAGACCACCAGCCCCAGGCGCTGCAGCGCGATCACCACCGGCCCTGGATCCGGGAGGTGCGACCAGCGGTGAATCACCTGCCCGAACCCCACGCCCAGCGCTACCGCGCACAGATAGAGCGCCCAGCCCGGAGCGATCCACCCAAGCGCGGCCGGTGCGCTCAACAGCAGCCAGGCCGGGAGAAGCAACGGCATGACCGGCGCCAGCACCTGCGACAACGACTCGCGCGTGATCTTCAGGCGGTCGGCATGATGCTCCTGGAAGCCGCGCGCCATCGCCGAGCGCTCGGCGCCGATGTGGTGATCGAGAATGACGTGGAAGACGTAGCTGCCCGCGTCGGCGGTTGCCCAGCCGGCGAGCAGGAGCAGGGGCCACCAGGCGGGAAGCGGAATCGCCTGCCACCAGAGTGCGCCCCATAAGAGGATCGACGAGAGCCACAGCAGGCTGTAGTAGCGCGCACACATCAGGCTACCGCCTCTTCGGTGCGGCTTTCCCACCAGCGCTTGTCGAGCGGCTTGCCCAACAGGCGACGCGCGAGTTGACCCAGACGTTGGTCGGCGCCGTCGGCCAGATGCGCCATCGCCACGGCCTGTAGCTCGTCGATATTCTCTATGTCGTCGAGGGGTGCGAGCCGTCCGGAGATCGATGTCTGAAAGCGCCAGTAATTCTTCGCCGGCAGCAAGGTGCGGGCGGTGACATGGTCGGTGCCGGTCGCGCCGGTCATGAGCGCGCGCATGATCATCGAGCCATGCCCGAAGATCGTTTTGGGAATCTGCGTTTGGCCCTCCGGCGGTGCCCCCGTACCGAAGCTCGCGACCACGACGTTCTCGAGCGGGACGGCCCTTCCGGTCCCCTTCGCGTGGCTCACGGATTCACTGATCGCGATCACAACCGGGTTGTTGGCGGTCATGCCTCCGTCCGCCATCGGATGCTTCACCCCGCTGTCGTCCAACGCCATCAGGTGCGGATCCCAGAACAGCGGGGCGGCGGTCGAGGCTCGGCACACCTCCCAGACCTTGAGGTTCTTGTGCTCATCCTTTGCGGAGGAGAACACATGCACATGCATGCTCTGGATATCGTAGCTGAGGGCCAGGGTCGGAGGGGTGAGGTCACCCATTCGGGTGTCTCTGAAGATCGATTTGAGCAGGGTCTCCAGCCCGGCGCTCTCGTACTTGGTCATGAGACCGGCCCTGGCGGCGATGCGCCGTCCCCGCTGCTTCATGGAGTGCGGCTTGGCGAAGGCGACATGGGCACCGTTCAGCCACATCTCGCGAGCCTGGCTCGCGGTCATACCCATTGCAAACCCACACCCGAGGATCGCCCCGACCGATGTCCCTGCGATCAGGTCGCAGTGGGCGTGCACGGGGCCGTTGAGGTAACGCTCCAGCCGCTCGATCCAGAGCACAGGAATTATTCCGCGTACGCCACCCCCGTCGATGGTCAGTATCCGGTAAGGCGTGGGGCGTAAACCGAGCGTTTCGGCAAAATTCATGGTTCCCTCCCTCCCGCCGGCCGAAGCCGGCGTCGCAGAAAGCCGATTTGGTCAGTGAGGAGCTGGGTCGGCCGACTCGACCAACATGCCTTCCAGGGACAGCATCACCTCGCCCTGCTGGATCATGATCAGATCACGGACACGTTCGATGGCCTCGTTGTCGGTGGCCGTGGCATCGATCGCCAACGTCAACTTGCCTTCGTCCGAGACCGTGATCTTCTTGACCCGGCATGTCAGGCCGGAGACGCGAATGGTCTCCATGGCTGCGGTCGAGGAATCACGACCACCGTCGGTGCGGAAGGTGCGTTCAGCGTTCATCAGCAAAGTCCTCATGTGATGAAGGATGCCCCGGCATCCTGTTGGGTGCCGGGGCCGGCAATCAGCGATGAGGATACAAATAGCACATTTTGGAAAAAATACTACTTTTTGTATTTTTTTGAACGGATCGAACTATCCCGACAACTGCCTCTACACCCATTCACCGATGCGCGAAAAGACACGTCACGTTATCCGATCGGTGCACTCCCTGACGCGGAGCCGCCATCGACAGGCTCAACGCACGGCTTCAGGCTGATCGTTGAACAGGTCGTGAACCCGGATCTCAAGCGCTTCTGCAATGGAGCTCAGCGTTTCGATGGTGGGATTGGCGCCCCCCGACTCCAGGCGACTGATCCAGGTCTGGGATAGGCCGGTGCGTTCCGCCAAGTCGTCCTGCGAGAGCCCGGCGGAAACGCGAAGTTTACGGAGATTCCTCGCCAATGTATTGGACATGTGCAGCTCCCTAGTACTTTAAGTGTGTTTGTAGCACTTTCGGTATTGAAAGAAAAGCCGTCATGGTTAACACTGTCAGTATTAAACCGGCAGGCTCCAACGATGCGGCAGATCCATGAACGGCGAGCGATTGCGAGACGCGCGGCGTCGTGCCGGGCTCACCCAGACCGAGCTCGGTCGGCGTGCCGGGCTCAGCCAAAGCATGATCGGAGCGATCGAGCGAAACGAGCGCTCGACGACCCCCGAGACCGCACAGGCTTTGGCCGATGCCCTGGGGGTCGCGCTCGACAGTCTGGCGGACAGCGCCCGTCATCTTCCGGACAGTCCGGATGCACTGCTGGAGAACCGGTATACCGCGGAGGGGCTGCGCGCGCTGGCCAGCGACCGGGTATTGGCGGCAAGTCTCGACATCCAACCCTCCGAGTGGCGCGCACTGCGCTCGCTGATCCTGCCGAGTGCCGCGACCAAAGACGGCTATGTCGCCCTCCTGATCACCATCCGGCTGGTCACCGGAGGGCGGGGCACCACGCCGCGAGACCCGATCGAAAGTCCCTGATACGTCTATGTGATTCTGCACACCAGACGCGCGGCCGACCATGCTTGAGCATCCTTTCTGAAATGCTGATTTCAGTAAGTATGCCTCAGGCGCATGGACACCGACGGGGTCGGTATCGAGGCGTGGAGTAGGGTATCGGGACGCGCGCAATCGGGCAGGGTTCTCGACGCCACACCCTCATCGAATAGCACTAGGAATCATTGGCTTGGGAAGCGTGGACACTTCGGACTACTGGACCGCACGCAAGGATTACCTCGACGACCTGCGCTTCACGCGCGGGGCTGCCGCGGGAACCTGCGCGGGCTATGCGTCGGACCTGAAGCTCTGGGGGGAGTGGCTCGACGAGCTCAAGCGCGACTGGCGCGATTGCAGTCACGTCCAGGTCGAGCAGTGGATCGGCTGGCAGACCCGCGAGCGAGGGGTCAAGCCACACATCATCGCCCGCCGCGTGTCGTGCCTGTCGTCCTTCTACAAGTGGGCGAAGAAGCGCGCGATGGTCGCCAGCGATCCCATCTATCTGGCCGACAAGCCGAAACGCCCGCAGCGTCTGCCGATCTGGCTCGATCGGGACGAGCAGGCGCGCCTCCAGGCGGTCGCGGACGACATCGAGGACCTGCCCGACAACCTCCACGGAGTCGCACGGCAACGCATCCTCGATGCGCGGCGCCGTCACGCCGTGCTGTTCGCGTTGATCCAGCATTCGGGTCTGCGGATCTCGGAAGCGCTGGGGCTCAAGGTCAAAGATGTTCGTATGATCAACCGCTTGGCCAAATCGGTCCGGGTGGTCGGCAAAGGCAACAAGGAACGGGTGGTGCCCTTGCCCGAGGCATTCGGGGCGGTCTTCGGGGAGTGGATCGCGGATCTACCGAAGGACAACCATGTCTTCGCGAAGGCTGTCGGCGAGGGCCCGCCCAGTCCGGTGGCGGTGCGCCTGTATCTGCGGCGCTTGGTCGAGCGCGCCGAGATCGACAAGCGCGTTACCCCACACAAGCTGCGGCACACCTATGCGACCAGGCTACTCGAGTCCGGGGCGCAGCTGGTCGATATCCAGGCACTCCTGGGGCACGTAAGCATCTCGACCACCCAGATCTACACGCATGTGACTGAAGATCGCATGGCGGATGTTGTCTCGAAGCTTTAGAAACAATACGTTACGCGAAACATGCGCGCCTACGCGATTTTCGGGGCACTCAGCCCACGCGAAACCGATTCTATGCGCGTAGCACCACCGGTAATGGATAGATTTTGACCGCAGGCGAGGAGGGTAGGGCGATGCAACGATGGGTCAACCCGGACACGGCAAGGTACTATCAGGCTGACCTGGTCGAGGATCTCTTCGGCGGCTGGTCTGTGGTCACGGCCTGGGGTGGCTTGGGGTCGAAGCTCGGGCGGATGCGGACTGCCTGGGTAGCGACGCGGGAGCAGGCGGAGAAGCGGTTGGGGGAGATTGCACGGGTAAGGGAAAGGAGGGGGTATCGGCCCGTCGATCAGCCCTACGGTTAATTCGAATGGACTTAAGGGGCAATACAGGTGAAAATGAAAATAATTGATTCCATAATTGGAAGTTTAGGCTCGTTCTGGTTGGAAAAAGCAATGAACGCATGGGTACGCTACTTGGTCTTTACACCAATGAGCTAATCGGCCGTGAACGATCCTAAGACGCTGCTCCATCAATCAGCGACACGAATCACCAACGATCCCGAATGAAATAGACGCGCCGACGGTTCTCAAGGTCGAAGATGGAAGTTCTCGTAACTGGTGCGATTGGTCGAACTGAGAGTTCGGACGTTAAACAGAATTAAACCTTGATCCGTCCCTCGGGGCGCGAGTGTCCAGACCACGAGCCGCCGAGAAGCATGTGTTCCGAGAACATTCATCACAGACGGGCGGGCGAGTCAGCCTCTTGGTAAAGGGCATGCCATTACCCATATCTCTTAAGTCGATATGTGTGCGGCACTGTAAGTGCTTGTCTGGGCGATCCGCTTGCTGCATCCACAGGGCTCGATGCCCCGGAATTTGGCCGCCTAAGCCACTGATCTGGCGAGTCCGGCCGACTTATGGGTAATGGCATGGGTAAAGGGTAGTCATTGGAAATCTTGTTAGAACGGTTACGCGACGATCAGCGCTGGCTGACCGAGCCGCGCTTCGCTGTCGTGACTTGGCCGACCGGGTTAACGGGCGTTTTCTCAACATTCGGGCAGACAGAAATCGCAGCGATATTTTTTTCAATCGCTTTGATCGGTGCAGCCCGTTTAACACTGTTTCGACTGCTGCCACATGAAACCTCGCGGCTGAGACAGGGGGAGCATGCCCTTGCGGCTGTGAGACCTGATGAGGCCATACGGGTTATGCGATTGCCGCTCGCTTTAGCCGGATCGCACTACCACCTTAAGCGTGCGTTATTACTCGTGTCTGCATATGTTAGAGAAGGGCAGTTCCTTGAGGCGCATGATGCGTTGTCGAGAGTAACTGAGCGCAGTTTATTACCCGATGAAATGATGCTTCTGCGCTGCGCTTGGGGCCGCTTGTTCTTGGCGGCTGGAAATCCCGCTGAAGCTCAGCGGCGACTTGATGGTTTATCGGTAGAGTACTGCGCACGCCAGTCCGAGTGCCTGCTTCTGAAAGGCAACGTAGCGCTACAACTTGGACAAGTCGGTGCAGCACGAGGTTTCTTGGAAAAGGGGTTGGACGCCAATCCATCCACCCGAGATCGGCTGCGTTTGTTGAATGATTTGGCTTTGGTCGAGCACGCTCAAGGCCGGACAGCAACACAATTAGAGCGGCTGCAAGCGGCGCGCTTGGTTTTCCGAGAAGCTCCGAGAGCGGACCTGACCGGGATCCTGCACCATAATTTGGCTATAGCACTTGTACGTGATGGGCAGCCAGACATCGCCCGTGAGGTGCTCCGCGAGGCATTGGCGGCCGGTGACAGTGCGAATCTACGGCATGTCTTGGAAGTGCTGAACAACAATCTATTGGCTGCGAGAGAGGCAGGCGATGACACATGGAAGCGGGCCGTTTACAAGGAGTTTGAGCGTCAATTGCCTCGGTTCAAATCGCTATCAGCACGCGAGCGATTGGCGCTGGACGTTAGTAGGCTGCGCATGCGCCGAAACGACGGTTATCCGCTCACGACGATCATTTATGAAGATCTTATCGAACGCTTGCTTAACGACTTGGAGCAGCTACCAATGGGCACCCCAGTCAGCGAGCGCATCGGAGCGTTGGGAGAGATCCAGCATGACCTGAAGCGAGAGATTGAAACACGGCCTCCATCAGCGAATAACGTAGCACTACACGCGTTAGCATGGCGCGTCACTCGGCGACTATTTGAGCACAAGTCTGACGTCGACGCGTATTTGCGAACTCTATCTCCCAAGCTGATCGGTCCGGTGTCGATCTGGCGCCGCTATCAGATAGACATGGACAAGGCTGGGATCTTGCTCGCAGGTAACCAAGAGGCAGCGCACGTCGCATTCTCCCGGCTTTTCGCGCATCTCCGCGAGCATGCCGAATGGCTAACCGAACAAGAAGCCCCTGCCGAGGCGATAACCACCTGGATCATCGTTTGTGATGAGTATGTCGCCTATCACGATCAATTGCCCCATTCCGCTCGATCTGCCTGGCGACAGGAGTATCTTCCGTTAGCCGAGAATGCTCTGGACAGGGCAGTTGGGTTGCTCGAAGTGCAGCCGCAGTTGCGCGATCATATGGATCGCGTGATTGGTGTAGCGTACTTCAGCTTCCGTCTGCGTGGAGATGTGGCGGCAGCTGAAAGGTGGTTGCAGATCCTCGATCAACTGAGGCCATCGCTGGATCAGTACGCGAGTTGGTTGCGTGATCAATACGCGTGGCTGCTGGACCGGTTACGGCCGGCCCGCGAAGAGGCTGGCGGTCAATGAAACTGGATGCCAGCACGTATGTGCTGATGTCCTTCAACGAACTGCGGACACGCCGCACAATGGCCTAATCCACGACCGTAGAAGAACATCAAATGATGACGGCAATCCACTGCATCCGTCTTCAATCCAACGCATCGCCCGCAACAGCGGGTACACATTGAGGATTTCAGTGAGCAGTCACGAATGTCCCGAGTGCGGGACACCGAAGCATCCACTCATGGCCTGTCCGGAGTGCGGATTCACCCACCGGTTGGCCGCGCAAAGTGCCCGGTCGGACACCATCGATTCGGGTCCGACGATAGCGTTACAACCGCCTGCGATGATTGCCTATCAGACCACGAGTAGCTCAGCTCCCGTCATCAGACACAAGCGTCGTCGCCTCACCGCAGTAGCCGGCTCGACGGTCCCCCGTTGCGCAGTCTGCGATAGCCCGGCCGTGCCCGGCGAGGCGCTGTGCGCGCAGCATAGAGAAGATGTGGGCCTAGTCGACTAGCCTACCCGGCGATACGGTCGCGGTTCTATCGACACGCATAGAAAAACGGGGCACACGGCCCCGTCGTCGTCAATTGGACGCGGCCGACGCCGCGCCGCAGAGGCATCAGGAGCCGCCGAGGATGGCGTAGGGCACAAGAGGCATCAAACAAATCGCCACAGCCATCCACAAGGCCCAGCGGTTACCCGAACGCAGTGCTTCATCGCTCATCGTTGTCACCTCGATTGGTCGATTGGTTGACGTTGGTCTGTCGTGCCAACGATCCCGAAGATTGGAACGGTCCAGCAGGCTTCAACGAAAACCGCAGACACTCCGTGGTCTTGGCCTAGCATTTTAGTTGGTTTTTATTTTGTGACCGATCTGAGGGTTCCCGACGGCTGACCATAACCGGGGATGCTTGCGTGCGCACCGAGTGGGTCAGGATGCCGGGGGAACAGGGCATGGCCGACGCGTCAGCCACCGCTCATTGTAGGTGTACCTGGAACTGGTGGATTTCGTGTAACGCGGTACGCGATCTATTCTGCCTCGGGTCAAGTCAGTTCGACAGGCCGGGGCGTACCGTCGCAGGCTCCTATGACCGTCGCGGCACCTCCTCACGGACACCCCAGCCCCCAAGCCCGACACACCAGCTCCGGATGGTCGACATAGGGATTGCGGTTGCCCTGCACCGCCTCGACGCGCTCGTTGCGCCGGCGCTCCCAATCGTCTGGCGGATCGATCCGGTGCCACACGCCAAGCACCTCTGGGCCGTCGCGGGTGATGCGATCGAGCGAGCCGGCGCGTCCCGGATACATGGTGTAGAAGTAGAGCACGGCGCGTGCAGCGTCGCCTTCATGGGCCTCGCGCGGCTCGAAGACGTCGGGGCGGTCCTCCGAGTAGGCATCGCGGTCGTTCTCCGGCGGGCTGCTCAACCGCGCCAGGGTGCCGTCGGGCGTTAAGCCGTACCAGCGTGCGGTGTCGGTGTCCGGGATCTCGCCGAACGGGTCGCTCCCACGCGCCGAGTTCACGTCCTTGTGTGTCGGGAAGAGGTGATGGAGGTCCGACACCATCGGGTCGCTTCTCCCGAAGAAGGACTGCGGAACCGTATGCTCGGCGTTGATGGGGTCCAGGAAGGTGGTCTCGCGCGCGGGCTGGCTGAAGCCGCTGTAAACGCCGTAGACCCGACCATCTGCGGCAACGTCGATGTGGGTATACATCGCCCGACGCGCGGCGTTGTACCCGAGGTTGCGGTGGCGCCCCTGATACCAGTGCTCGCGGAGCCAGTCCCGCAACGCCTCGCCGGTCAACTCCCCCGGAGGTTGCGGCGGTCCGCTCGGAGCGATGGCAACGGGCTCGGTGACGGGCGGCGGCTCGGGCGCCGCGGGGATCTGCGCTGCGCTCGGCAGTGGGATCTCCAGCGTCACCGGGCAATGGTCCGATGGGCGAGCATGCTCGGCGCAGTAGCCGACGTCGCCGTAGTCGCTCCCCGATGCGCGCAAGCTGCGCGGGTCCTCGCTGACCGCTTCAGCCCACTGCTTGCCGATCAGGAAGTGGTCGATCCCCTTGTGGCAGGTGCGTACCCGGTAGGTCCCGCCGTCCTCGGCGCGGCACGTGCGGTCCCGCCCGTCGATGTCTTGGCGCACCAGATACAGATAGGTCCCCTCCGGCTCGTTGTCGCTCCATTCCTTGAGGATCGAGCCGATGGCCGTCCCGGGCAGAATCGGATCGCGTGCGGCGGTGCCGTCGAGACGCGCCGGCATGCCCTCGCGCAGCTCTCGAATGAAGTCTCGGTTGAAGTCGCCGAGCACCATGAAGTCGCGGCCCGCACGCGCCTGCGTTTCGATCCAGCCCTCGACGGCCGGCACCTGATCACGCAGCAGACCGCAGCCATTCGCGACCGAGGCACGATAGGTCGCATTCGCCGCATCCTGATCGAAGTCGGGAGCACGGCAGGCACTTGCCGTGAGCCGCTCGAGCGCAGGAGCACTCACCGGATGGCCGCGACACGATGACTTGAGATGGACATTCAGAAGCGAAAGGGACTGATCGCCCGCGATCAGGTTCAGCACCAAGCCGGGCCGCGTGCGGTAGCTGCCATCGATGCAACTCGCCGGGTCGGCTGGATCCAAGCGGTCCGAGACCGCGCAGACCGACAGGGACTCCAACGGCTCCACAGACACAGCCGGGGCCAGCTCCCGCCGAACCGCGAAGGCCACGTTCATGGCGATCTCGGCCGGAGCGAAGAAGATCTCGTAGGTATCGGGCGGGAGGATCCGCGCGACGGCATCGGCATCGCTTACCTCCTGGAAGGCATAGATGTCGGCATCGAGCTCGGTTGCCCTTGCCCGCAGGGCATCGACCTTCTCGGCGAATGCCTCGGGGGTGCGCAGAGCCAACGCCTCCCGGCGGTCCGCACAGGGCCAATCCATGCCCGAGTGGGCATTGCAATAGGTCAGGGTTGGCGGCTTGCCGTCCGCTCGGGCGGCCTCGTCGTCCCAGTCGTGCGGCGCGCACGCGGCGACCCAGTCGGCAAAGACCCCCTCGCTCATCATGTGCTCGAGGTTCCACGTGGTGATCCGCAAGGGGCGGTCCGGCACAGCGACGGACGAGATCGTCGGCGACACCGGATCAGGCGTGACCGGCACGGCGACGTCCGCGATCGGCATGGTGCAATGCTCGGGCACGGCCGCACAAAGCGGCGCAAGACCCGCAGACATGCGGCCCCAGTCTCGGGTGGCGATCGTCTGCCGCTCGGCATCCTCGAGGAACGCCAAGGCGCTGGCCCGCTCCCGGTCGTAACGCCAAGCGCTCAGCGTCGCGGGCTGCCCCGCATAGGCGGCGGCCATCTCGCAGACATGGCTGTCGCGGTCGTCGAGGTACGCGATGGCACCGACCTGGGTGCCGAGGCGGTGCAGGAGGATCCGCAGCATGGCCCCTTTGTGCTGGCCGGCCACCATGTAGAGTCCGTCGCGATACATCACCGGACGGGGCACCTGCAGGCCGAAGGCGGTGATCTCCTCGGGCGTCAAGCCGACCGCGGCGGGCGCAGCCGGGTCGAGCGGTAGCGCCGCTTCCGCCAGTGCCGCTGGCGCAACCGGCGCCGTGCGTGTCAAATCGAAGCCGTTGCGGGAGAGCTCGCGGCGGGTCGCGCCGATGGTTTGCGGGTCGCGTGCGGTCAGCGCCAGCACGGGAAAGCCCAGATCCTGCAATGCACGCACCGCCTCGGCCATGTCCGGCTCGGTCGGTCGCATCGGTCGGGCGGCGAAGAGAAAGCGCTGCACCGTGAGCATCCCGTCGAAATCCGGTGCCACCTCGCCGGGATCGGGTCCCGGCTGCTCCAAGAGCTGCTTCTGCCAGCGATACCACTGATCCGAACCCAGATCGTCGATCCCTGCAAGCAAGGTGTTGTCGATATCCAGCACCACGATGACATTGGCAGGTTCATACTCATCGCCAAGCGCCAACACCGCATCCATGAAGGGCTCCGCACTCGAGGCGTTCCCGTCATAGGTCAAGGTCAGGCCGAGGTCGCCGACGGTCGGTGGGCAGACTTCGGTGGCGGCGGCCGGCAGCCCGCCGAGTCCGATCCCCGACCCAAGAATCATCGAAAGCAGGACATGACGGATGCACACGGTGCCACTCCAAAGTGATTCGCGATGAACCTGAACGATAGACTCGGGATTTGACGATTGGGTGACGGCAGTGGGCGCGTGCGTTGCAGACCTCGAAAAAGTCGTCGGACATCACCGTCCGATGACGGCACGACGCACGCCGTCCGTCGGCGGGCTAGCTTGTCGCCCCGGCTTATCCTGACTACGCTTACCCGTGCAGGGTGTTCGGAACGCCCCCCAGCCCGCTCCGATCCCGCTATCGGATCTCGCCGGCCCGCCGTGGCATGACCGCGCCTTCGGAATCCGCACCCACCGCCCATGCCGTGAATAGTGCTCCAAGCGGGGCCCGGGAGATCGGTCCATGTCCAGCCAAACACCGGGTTCAGGGCCAGCGAATGCCGAGCGTGGTCCGACACTGGTCGTGCTGTTGCACGCCTACTCGTTGGGTCCGGAGTCGCTGGATGCCCTGGCGGCCGCGGTCCGAACCGTCGAAGGCTTCGGAACGGACGCCGAAGCCGAGCTCCTCGTGCCGCCGCTGCCGCTCTCCGTCCTGTCGGCGGTCGATCCGTTCGTCATGGTCAACCAACTCATCGACGCGATCGACGCACGTCTGGCCCGGCCCGGCCCGGCGTTCGGGCGCATCCTGCTGATCGGACACAGCTACGGGGCGCTCTTGGCCCGCAAGCTCTACGTCGTCGCGTGCGGCGAAACCGAAGCCGCGCCTTTCGAGGCGGCGATTCGCGACCACAGGGGCAAGGAGTGGGCCGCGAAGGTCGAGCGGATCATCCTGCTCGCCGGCATGAACCGGGGCTGGCGCATTTCCCATCACCTGTCGATCGCAACGGCGCTGCTTTGGACGCTCGGCATCCTGCTCGGAAACCTGATCCAGCTCCTGAGTGGTCGGCAACCGAGCATCTTTTTCATCCGCAAAGGCGCGCCCTTCATCACGGATTTGCGCATCCAATGGATCAAGATGCGGCAAGCGGCACGCGAACGAGGTGTCGGCGGCGCTTTGACCGTCCAGTTGTTGGGCTCGGTCGACGACATGGTCTCGCCGAACGACAACATCGATCTCATCTCGGGCGGAGATTTCGTCTACCGCGATATCCCTTACTCCGGTCACGCCGACGTCGTCGATGTCGCGGATGCGACGCCGCTCCCGACCCCGACGACCGAGGGTCCGCAGACCCTCGGCGACGCTCGGTTCGCGGTCATCCGCTCCGTACTGCTGTCCGACGATGCGACCTTGTTGAACGCCTCCGTGATTCCCGACGATGAGCCGCCACCGGCGGCCAACGCCTCGGTGCGTCATGTCGTTTTCGTCATCCACGGCATCCGCGACCAAGGCTATTGGACCCACAAGATCGCCAGACGGGTGCAAGCCTTGGGGCGCGCGCAGGGGGACAGCATCGTGGTGGCCACCGAGACCTCGACCTACGGCTACTTCCCGATGCTCTCGTTCCTGCTGCCCGGCAAGCGCCGGGAGAAGGTCGAATGGCTCATGGACCAGTACGCGGAGGCGTTGGCGCGGTTTCCCGATGCCGAGTTCTCCTACGTCGGCCACAGCAACGGGACCTATCTGCTCGCCGATGCCTTGCGCAAGTACCCCTCCTGCCGCTTTCGCTATGTCGTCTTCGCCGGCAGTGTCGTGCGCACGCACTATCCCTGGACCGACGCGCTGCGCCGCGGACAAGTGAAGAAGATCCTCAACTATGTCGCCACCGCCGATTGGGTCGTGGCGATCTTTCCGAAGGCGATCGAGATGCTGCACCTGCAGGATCTCGGAAGTGCCGGACACGACGGGTTTTCCGCCGCGAGCGGGGGCGCCGTGCATCAGATCCGCTACGTCAGGGGCGGTCATAGCGCAGCGCTGGCGGAAGCGAACTGGGACGCCATCGCGCGCTTTGCGCTCCGCGGCGAGGTCGTGGAGCCCCCGGCGCCGTTCGAGGCCCCGAAGCGCTCCCGCGCGATCGCCCTCCTCGGGCGCATCGCCCCGTTGCTTTGGGTCGGGCTCGCCGCGTTGATCTACGGGATCTACCGCTGGATCTTCGGCCTGGAGATCGGCGAGGCCGAACGTACCCTGCTCGCCGCCGGCCTGACGCTGCTCCTGTGGATGGTGGTCACACGTGTCTGAGCGAGCCCGCCGCTTACGCGGTCGGGTCGGTCAGTCGCCCGCCAGCGTTTGCGGCGATGCGCGCAACGGCGGCGCCGAGTCGCTGCGCCGACGGATGACCCGGAGGGCCACCCAGACGGCCGCGACGAGGAAAAGCGCGATTGGCGCCCACCGCAGATCGCCCGAGAGGATGGCGTCGCCGAGCAGAATCACGCCGAGGCCGATCAACGCCTGCACCGGGATGCCGACCAGCAGGTACGGGCGGAAGCTTGCACCACCGAGCGTAAGCAGATAGTTCTGCATCATCCAAGGCAGCGGGGACGCCCGGACCATCAGGATGACCTTCCATTCATCGCCGGGCCGAAGGCATGGGATGCGGTAGCCGCGGCGCATCGCCAGACCGTTCAGCGGGCCGTGAAGCCCCCGCGCGAGCACATAGGAGAAGGCCATGTTTGCGGCCATACAGGTCCATGCCGCGAGCAGCGTCCAGCCCAAGCCGTCGATCACGACCCCGATCGTCAGATAGTAGGCGAGGATGGGCACGCCGAAGGCGGGAAGGACAGCGAAGCTCATCAGGTAGACCCAGGGCGGAATTTGCGCCATCCGATCGAGGAACAGCGCTGTCCAGTCCGTGAGCGAGCCGTCGATGTTTGCGCCGAAACCCCACCAGAGCGCAGCGAGCAGAAGCACGCCCAGTGCGACGCCAACGCGCAGACGTACCGGAAAGCCTCTTCGGCGGTCGGTTCCGGAGGATGCGGTGGTCGGTTTCGGCAACATCGGCAACAATCCGGTAGATCCAAGGTTGACGAAGCGATTGCATCGTCCCCCGACTCAGGTTAGCGGCCCCGGCGTTCGTCCGACGAGCCGGGCCGGTCGCCTGGCGCGCTAAGAGTGCGGCGCCCACTGGGGTTGCCGGCCGGTCGGAGCGCGAAGCGATTCGCGTTACGACCGGCAAGAGCTAGGATAGTCGAATGGGCTCGTACAGCACGAACCGGGCGACCACCGGCGGCATCTCGTTCCGGAGGAATGATGCGATGAAGGGATCTGCCGTCTTCAGCTCCTGCGGGCGTTATCGCTACGCCCTATGGCGGCATTGGGGCGGCCCCGGCGGCACGGCGATGATCGTAGGCTTGAACCCGAGCACGGCCGATGCGATGCACGATGATCCGACCATCCGGCGCTGCATCGGCTTCGCACGCGACTGGGGTTACTCGGGTCTCTGCATGACCAACCTGTTCGCCTACCGCGCGACCAAGCCCCGCGATCTGATGGCCGCCGACGACCCGGCCGGACCGGACAACGATGCCTGGCTGGTCGAGCAAGCGAGCCGTGCAGCGCTGGTAGTGGCCTCTTGGGGGATGCACGGCGCCTTTGGCGGGCGTGACTGCGCCGTGCGAGCCCTGCTTCCGCCGCTCGCCTGCCTCGGACTCACCCGTCAGGGTCAACCGCGCCACCCGCTCTATCTGCGGCGCGAATGCCGGCCGGTTCCCTGGCATCCGATGCTCAGCCTTGCTCGGTGAAATCCGGTTCGAGCGAAGCGGTCGGCGACGGTTGCGCGCAATCCCCGTTTTGAAGGATGGTCATGGGCCGCCGAACGTCGTCACGTCCGGACCGACCTCGCGACACGACAACCAGGATTCCACCTGCGGAAGGTAGCTCGCCACCCGCAGTGCCAGGCGTTCGTACTCGGCGACATCCTCCCCGAAGCCGGCAAAGCTGAAGCCCGCAAAGGTGTCGTCCGGCGGGGCGTCGCGCTCTTGGAGCCGTGCACGATCTCCGACCGGCAGGTAGGCGACATCGAGCGACTCCTCGGGGATGACCGGCCCCCAAGCGGTTAGCAGCGGCCCGCGACCTCTCCGGCCGAACTCGAGGATGAAGCTGCCGCCGTACTTCCAATACTGGATCGACAGCAGATCCTGTGCGTCGTCCCGCAGCCGCATGAAGTGGATGGATTTGCCGACGAAGCCGGCCGCAGCGAGTGCGGGCACAAGGTGCTTGCGAAACGCCTTGCGCATGAGTTCGCCTTCTCGGGACACCTTGGAACCTCCGCCGTTGCGATGTCGATGACTCGGGATGTCGATGCTTGCACGCGCGCCCCGATCGTCGACAATAATCGTCCGAGAACACTCGTCCGCACGTGCCACGATACACTTTGCCGCAACCATGACCCACGCCGGCCTCGACGCCAAGCTCGATCCCGCTCGAGCGCATCGTCTTCCACTATCAACGCACACGAGGACCCGCCCATGCCTACACTGCGCCTGCTGACCAATGCCGAGATCACCCCCGAGTCGCGCCCCGCGCTGATGGCCCGCGTGTCGCGCACCGTCGCCGAGATCCTCGGCAAACCCGAGTCCTATGTCATGGTGATCCTGGAGAGCGGACGCGACCTGATATTCGCCGGCACGGCCGACCCAGCCGCCTATTTGGAACTCAAGAGCCTGGGGCTACCCGAGTCGCGCACGCCCGAGTTTTCACGCGCGCTCTGTACCCTGCTGACTGACACGCTCGGCATTTCGCCCGAGCGGGTCTACATCGAGTTCACCGCCCCGCCCCGGCATCTGTTCGGCTGGAACAGCGAGACCTTCTGACGCCTGTCCCCAAGCCTTGCCGATGACCGGCTCAGCCGGTCGAAGGCCGCTCACGAACAGCCGTTTCCAATCAGACGTGGACTCGGGCATGGCGATCCTCGTGGGTGGTCGGCTCGGATGGGGTGCACGGGGGAGGGGCCGTCGAGGGTCGTCCCGGGTGCGCTGAATCTCGATATGGCTGACCACGGCGGCTTAGCCCGGACGGGTGTAAGCTCGTCCCCCGGCAAGCACGATGCACCCGTCGCGGGAAACCCCGCCGCGACATGGTTCCGTCGTCCTCGCGCCTCATGATCGCATCGCCTGGCACGCCGCCAGTGCCGAATGGATCTCGACACGGACCTCTGGAGATCAACCATGAAAAACATCGTCTGGATCGTGGCCCTTGTGGTCATCGGCGTTGTCGGCTACGCCGCTGCGGGGCCGTACCTGACGATCGGCGCCATCAAGACGGGGATCGTCGAAAACGATGCCGAGCTGCTGGCGGACAACATCGAGTTTCCGACCCTGCGGCAGAACCTGAAAGAGCAGTTCAACATCCTCCTGATGAAGAGCGCGGCCAAAGATGCCGACGACAACCCCTTGGGTCTGCTGCTCGCAGGACTGGCGACCAGCCTCGTCGACGGCCTCGTGGACAACTTCGTCACGCCCAGCGCGCTGGCCAGCGTCATGGAGGGGCGCGAGCCACCCACGGGGTCGACCCCATCGTCTCGCTCGCCATCGACGGCCGATCGCGAGGATCTCTTCCGCGACGCTCGCATGTCTTACGACACGTTGAGCACGTTTTCGGTGTGGGTTCCCAACGACACCGGCGGAGAGACCCGTTTCGTGCTGAAACGTGACGGCGTGTTCTGGAAACTGGTCAACATCGTGATCCCGATGAATACCCTCGACTGATGGCGACGCGGTGATGGAGGCGCACCGGGACAGCCGCCAGCCCCTCGTCAAGAGGATAGAGGATGACGCAGCGGGCGGCTGACCCCCATCTCGCCGGCACGAACGCCGCCCGGTTGGCGGGGGAGGAGCGAACACCCAACCCGATCGGAACCGTGGCGGCAACGGTCGACTCACCGCGCCACAACCCGCAGCGAAGCACGCCCTCGGTGATGGCCATCGCTCCGCGCCGATCCGCTCAACGCGCCACACCGCTGCCGGTGCGCGGCGCAATCTTGACCAAAGTCAACGTCCAGTGTCGGCCGATCATGACTCAGGGTGCTATGCTCCCGTTATCGTCGCCGTGACGATGACGCCCTCCCGCAGTCACAGGCACGGACACCGGGGCGCGGGACACCACGGCATGGTGATGGCTCAGCATTGAACCCACGGATACCTGGATCGGACTGGAACGACGCGGAGTGGCCATGGAACCCGTGGTGGTGATCGACTTCGAGGCGACGGGACTGTCGCCGGACTTCGGCGATCGCGCGACCGAGATCGCAGCAGTCTTGATCCGTGATGGTTGCATCGTCGATCAGTACCAGAGCCTGATGAATGCCGGTCGGCGCATCCCTTCGTTTATCGAGCACTTCACCGGGATCAGCAACGCCATGTTGCGCGAGGCACCGCCGGCCAGCCAGGTTATGGCCGAGGTTGCGGACTTCGTCGGCGACTATGGTGGAACGACTCGCGGATCGGCGTCAGTTCGGTCCCGACCAGGCTTTGTTGCGCGACGGCATCCGCCAAGGCGGAGTAGCCGGGGGCCGCAGACGGGTTGCTACGCGAAACAGTTCGCACGATATGCGGTTGCTGTAGGTCCTTGTTGCAACGCAACGATGCAGGAATCCCAGCGATGCGAATGATCCAGGGCTGTCTACCGACGATCATGGCCGCGCTCCCCTTGGTTTTTGGACCGACGCAAGCCGCCGAACCGGAGGGTTCAAGCACGCCCGCCGTTCTCGCGCCGGTCGCCGAGGCGTCAGCGCCCGCTGAAACTCCGGAGCAGACACGGCGAAGGGCGCTGGTAGACGCGCACGGTGCCGAGATCACGGACGCGATCCTAACCGGTACCGTGCTCAAGGCGATGACGATGGAACAGGTGATGCTCGCCCGCGGCGCGCCCGCGCGGATCGAGGTGATTCCGCCGGATTCGGCGCTCTGGCACTACCCCGATGGCGAGGTGGCATTCGCCGATGGCAAGGCGAGCTATGTGGATCTCCGGGAGCTGCCGGTGTGGGACGACCCAGCCGGGCAATCGAATGCGCGTCCGGCGCCAATACCGTCTGAAGATCAAGAGGCCGTAGAGCCGCCTTCACGCCGCAATACGGCAAGCGTTAACACGCCTGGTGATGGCTTTCTAGCCTTGCGCAGCGAGCCGAGCATTCGACGCGGCAAACGGCTGTTGAAGATCCCGCACAACACGGTGCTGACATTGGATGAATGCGTCACGAGCGAGGCCGACGGGCGTTGGTGCAGGACCGGCTTCCAAGGCGAGGTCGGCTGGGTGTTCGAGCGGTATCTGGTTCGTTAGGGTGTCCCCTCGACCATGGCGACCATCGGCGGCGATGCGAATCGGCTTATGAACCGGCGTTACAACGGAATGGGAGGCAAACGGAGGTCATGATGAACGAGACTGACAGGCAAGGCCGGCGCTGGCTGCTCCGGCTGCAGAGCGCGTTGGTGTTGCCGATCGCGCGGGGCGTCTATCTTCTGATCGCGCTGACCTGCCTGGTCGTCGTAATCGGTGGGATTTTATATGTCATCTTCCTGCAGGTGTCGACGGTCGGCCAACCCGCACTGGTCGCCGTTCCGCCATCCGACCAGGCCGGCGAGCCTCTCGTCGATGCATCTGATCGCGCCGTCGACCTGGCCTTGGTGCGGGCGCGCCTCGAACCGCCGAGCGCCGTTCGCTTCAATGTCACTGCTGGAACTCTCAGCGCGCCGCCGTCCGAGAGTCAGGTCCTCGGGCATTTCGTCGCCGAGACCTCTAATGGGCTGGCACCATTTCCGGAAGGCGTGAGTCTGATCGGAGGACCGGATGCGGAGCTGTTCGAGCGTGTTCGTGACGGTGCCGGGAAGCGGGTCGGCTTGGCGGCCAGGGCAGCGCTCGTGACCGAACTCCGCGACACGCTGCGGGACATCACCGAGCCCACCAGCCGCTCCTTTACCGTCCGCGTGGTCGCGAGGGATACGTACGGCCTCCCATCGGCCCCCGCAGAGCTGTCGTTCGCGCTGAGGCTTGCGCCTGCGCCGCTGGCGGCACCGGCGGCGGCCTCGGCACCCACGGTCGAGCCGGAGCCGACGCCGCTGCAGGCGATAGCACGGGATATTGCGCGCACCGTCGAACCAGAGGTCAACCCGGCCTACTTCGCCGCGTACAAGGTGGCAGAACAGGTGCCGGGGCGCTGCGGGACCAAAGCGTCCGACCAGCGCTTCCTCACGAATTACCGGCGCGCGTTCGACGAGGTCCGTCCGCGGCTGACTGCGTCCAACGTCGACGCATTCTATCTGGGACTTTGCGAAGCCTGGCAGTCGGTCCTCGCGCAAGAGGCGGCGGAAGCCGAACAACTACAGGAGGAATACTGGGCGGCGCGCCAGGCAGCCGAATCCGCGCGCGAGCAGGCCTTGGCGCGGAACCGAGACCTGATGAACCAGCATGAGCGCCGCGTGCTGGAGGCCCAGGCGCAGAGTTGGGTCACGCTATCGGTTATCGGCGGAGCGCTTGGGATCTTTCTATCCGTCGCGCTCGTGCTGGCCTTCCTTGCACTGGAAGGGCACTCCAGAGCCGTGCGGGCGGCGATGGAGGCGATGGTCAAGCTCACTGAGCAAGGTCGCGCAACTGCCGCGTCGACGGGGAGTCATCCATGAACCGGTCCAGTTCGCCCACCGCTCGAGATTGCTGCCGACACCCGATGCCACAGCGATCGGTCCCCTGCATATTGCCCCGCACCCTGGCGCTGTTGCTGGTGGCCGGGCTGCTCGGTTTTGGTCCTGTCGTGGCGACCGTTGAGGAGACAGCGCCGCCATCGGCTACGGATGGGTCTGGCGCCGATCCAGGCAATGCGCCGGCGGCGCCGGACGCCGCCGATGCGGATGCTGATGCGGATGCCGAGATCGTCGCGGCGATCCAAGCCGGCAGGGTGCTGAAGGACATGACGATGCCGCAGGTGCTGCAAGCCCGCGGCGAACCGATGCGTAAAGAGGTCATCCCGCCGGATGCCGAACTCTGGCATTACGCCGGCGGCGAAGTCGCGTTCTCGGAGGGCAAGGTCAGCTATGTGTCGCTGAGCGCGTCGCCGGTGCCGCCCCCCGCAGCGCCCGAGCTGCGGGACCCGCCACTCCGGGACCAGGCTCAGCCCCAGCGCCACCCGCCGTCGCAGGACCCGTTTGGGCAGGTCGGTCCTCCGCCGATTCGGGTTGGTGACACCTACGTCTACGCGTCGGAGGACCCGGACGGTTCCGCCGCGAGCCTGACGACACGCCGCACCGTGACGGCAATCGCGCCGAACGTGGTCCTATCGTCGCTCAGTCTCGACAGCAAGAATGCAAAGCCGCGGACGTTGCGCTTCGATCGGCAGTGGAATCTTCTCGCGAGCCGCAGCCCCAACGGCTCCGGGCGGGACTACTCCCCGCCACTGAAGTACTACGACTTTCCGCTGTTTCCGGGCAAGACATGGCAGCAGACCACGACCGAGACCGACATCCGCTCGGGCGCCGTCCGCACACATACGGTCGCGGGCGTGGTCGAGGGCTGGGACGTGGTCACCGTTCCAGCCGGGACCTTCCGCGCCATCAAAGTCAGCCTCCGAACGGAGCTCTACGACCCAAGCTCCGGGGAGAGCATTCCTGGCACCGATGTCTCCTGGTACGTGCCTGAGGTAAAACGCAGCGTGAAGTCGGTCACCACCGGTCAAGGAGGCAGCCGACGTGTGATTGAGCTGGTGCAGTATTCGCTCGAGGCGAATCCTTGATCTCGTCCAGTCCCCCCTGCTATCCCGCCGGCCATCGCCAACCCTCGTGCCGATGAGCACGGCAACCCTGCAGTCCCGACGCACCCGGCCGGTGGCGCCGAATCTCCAGCTCGGCACTTTGCTGATTTACCCGGGACTCCCGGTGACCGGGCACGATCACCGTGCCCATGCGGATACCGAGATGGCGGTGCACCTGACGCTCTATCCGAAGCGAACTCTGATGGAACGCTTCGAACGCGCCGCGGTGACCTTTGTTCTTCTGAAGCGGATTCAGCAAACTGCAAAGGCTAGGCTTGAGGGGTGCGTGGAGCGGTATCGTGCAACGGCATAGGAGTGAACCAATCGCCTTGCGGCCCCAGATGCTCGCCCCTGCCCGTCTCTGGTCACGCGCCGAGGTGCTCGCTTCACCCTCGCCGGTTCCGCGCGAGCCGGGTGTCTACGCCTGGTACTTCCGTGACGTCCCGCCTGGCGTTCCGACGGCGGACTGTCACCGCTGCGGGGATCTGACCCTGCTCTACATCGGAATTGCCCCGAAGGCGCCGCCGAAGAACGGCGCCCGTCCCAGCACCCAGCGGCTCGTCGATCGCGTTCGCTATCACTACCGCGGCAATGCCGAGGGCTCGACCCTGCGGCTCACGCTCGGGTGTCTGCTCTCGGAGACGCTCGGCATTGAGTTGCGGCGGGTCGGGAGTGGTAAGCGGATGACCTTTGCCGATGGGGAGATTGCTCTGTCGGGATGGATGGCCGAGAACGCGTTTGTAACCTGGTTTGTAGATCCGGTGCCTTGGGTGTTGGAGGAGAGCCTGATCGCAGGGCTGTCGTTGCCGTTGAATCTGGATATGAACCGGGGGCATGTGTTCGCCGAGATCTTGCGGGATGTTCGGAGTCGGGCGAAGGGGAGAGCTAGGGAGATGCCGGCTGTCGGCTTTGGGAACGCCAACCGCGGGAACCTATGGCGTTTCCGAAACGGAGGATCGAGAGGGGCATGAGTTCGATACCAGACGCCGAAATCCTGCGTTCGCACGGCCCGCTGTTTGTCGCGGTGCTAGTCGGCGTCAGCCGTTTTGCGGGCTATGTCGAGGGGGCGAAGAACGCCGACATCGAGAGCCGGACCGGGGATGCTGTCCGCCAGGCGGTGAAATGGGAGCTCGATCCCATCGAGGGCAGTGCCTTCGTGCGCGGCGATGTGCTGGGCTCCTTCATCCGGGTGCTGGAGAGCCTGCCGATTGATCCGCTCTCGGCGCGGCTCGCGGACATCGCGGACGCGGCGAAAGCCCTGCACCGTATCATGGGTGACCGGGCAAGGCTCGCGGGGATCGGGACCGACGAATGGGTCAACTACGCGATCCCGAACGAACTTAAGGCCGCGGCGAGCCGCCTCACAGCTCTGCTGGAGGCGTGGATCGGCGAGATCATGGGGAGCGTGTAGCTGCCCTGATCGGGAAGTTTCCCTTCCATCCCACGAAATGATTGATTAGGTTGGTTTGATTGGTTTTTCAAAAGGAACGCAGATGACTCGGATCGCGAAAAAGAACAACGACAACGACGCAAATCTCGGGATCGACACCAATCATTGGGGCGCTGCCGGCAAGATGCGCGGCAACACAGGACGTGAGCGAGGAGATGTATCGCCTCCCGTTCGAGAAATACTAACGGTAGGAAAGAGCGCATGAATGCCTTGAGAGACCTTCTAAGTTCGTACCGCGAAGCGGCCCGCACCGAGCGCGAAAAGGGGACGTATTTCGAGCGCTTGGCGATTGCCTTTCTTACCCATGATCCGGTGCAAGTCCAGCAATATGAGGCAGTTCATACCTACAAGGATTGGGCGTTATCGCAGGGCTGGGACGGGCGCGACACTGGTATCGATCTGGTTGCCACATTACGCGGCGAGGAAGGCTTTGCAGCAATCCAGTGCAAGTTCTACGACTCCAAGCATCGCATCAGAAAGGAAGATATAGACAGCTTCATTTCTGCATCAGGGAAGGAGCCGTTCAAGCGCCGTGTCATCATCGACACAACAGATGTGCCTTGGAGCGAGAACGCGGAAACGATGCTGCGCGGCCAAGCGCTTATTACCACGCGCCTGAGCCTTGCTGACTTTGAGGCAAGTTCTATCCAGTGGGAACTCTTCGCGGCCAAGGGCGAAATCGTTCTAGCGAAGAAGAAAACTCTCCAGACACACCAGAAGGACGCGGTTGCCGCTGTCCGATCCGGCCTTGAAAAGGCCGATCGAGGCAAGCTGATTATGGCTTGCGGCACGGGTAAGACATTCACTAGCCTGAAGATTGCAGAAGATCAGGCCGGTCTCGGCGGGTTCGTTCTCTTCCTTGTCCCATCGCTGGCCTTGATGTCTCAAACCGTCCGCGAATGGACAGCAGACGCCGACACGTCATTGCGATCCTTCGCCGTCTGTTCAGATACACAGGTCGGCAAACGCCGTGTGAATGCCGAAGACGTGGCTGAGATCGATTTTCTTGATCTGGCTTTTCCCGCCACTACCGACGCAGCAAAGCTAGCTGCTAGCGCCAAGCACCCTGCCGCCGACAAGATGACGGTGATATTCGCTACCTATCACTCGATACAGGTTATTTCAAACGCACAGCAGAAGCACGGTCTTCCTGAATTCGATTTGATTATTTGTGATGAAGCGCATCGCACGACCGGCGCGACCTTGGACGGTGAGGATGACAGCAACTTCGTCAAGGTTCACGACCAGAAGGTTATCGCCGGCAAAAAGCGCCTGTACATGACGGCGACACCGAAAGTCTTCGGTGAGGCCGTCAGAGCAAAAGCGAGCGAGGTGTCTGCCGTTCTCTACGATATGGATAACCATGCGTATTTCGGCGATACCCTCTTTGCTCGCGGTTTCGGCTGGGCCGTCGAACACAAGTTACTGACCGACTATAAGGTTTTAGTGCTTGCCGTGGACGAGCAGATGGTCAGCACCGGCGTTCAAAAGCGCTTGGCTGACGGCACATCCGAAATGAAGTTGGATGACGCGACCAAGATCATTGGTTGCTATAAGGCTCTGGCCAAGCATGGCCTGAAAGGAGAGCTTCTTACCGATCCACAGCCGATGAAACGGGCGCTTGCCTTCTGCAAGGATATCGCGACATCCCAAATGATCCAGCAGGAATTTGCTGCTGTCATCTCCGAATATCTGGAATCCGAAGAGGGCAAAGAAACCGAGGGCGATGCCCATCCGCTCGAATGCCAGTTGGAGCATGTAGATGGAACATTCAATGCTAAGTCTCGCGACCGCCTTCTGAACTGGCTGAAGGACGAGCACGGCGAAAATTCGTGTCGCATCCTAACCAATGCACGCTGTTTGTCGGAAGGCGTGGACGTTCCCGCCTTGGAGGCCATTCTCTTTATGCACCCGCGCCGGTCACAGATCGATGTGGTGCAGTCTGTGGGGCGTGTCATGCGCCGCGCCAAAGACAAGAACATGGGCTATGTCATCCTGCCTATCGGCGTTCCGGCTGGAGTTGCACCGGAAGATGCCTTGAATGATAACGAGCGTTACCGCGTCGTCTGGCAGATTTTGAATGCTTTGCGTTCGCACGACGAACGCTTCGACGCCATGATAAACAAGGCCGACCTTGGAGTTGACGTATCCGATCACATCGAGGTTATCGCCGTCACCAACAAGCTGCCTACCCATAAAGACAAAAAAGGCACTAGTCCCAATATCGGCCACGGTCACTCACCAGAAGATGACGACGAGGGCGATCCAGGCAGCGGCAAGCCGGTAGCACCCTTTCAGAACAGCTTCGCATTCGACGAGTTCTCTAAGGCGATCATGGCCAAGATCGTCAAGAAATGCGGCCGGCGCGACTATTGGGAGGATTGGGCTGCCGACATTGCCAAAATCGCCCAGACTCACATCACGCGCATTACCGCTTTGGTGGAGAAGCATGATGCGCCAGAGCGCCAAGCCTTCGATGCCTTCCTAGCCGAGATCAAGGACGATTTAAACGACAGCATCAACGAGGCCGAGGCCATCGAAATGCTGGCTCAGCACATCATCACCCGCCCCGTGTTCGAGGCATTGTTCGAGGGCTACAGTTTTTCTAGCCACAACCCCGTTTCACGGGCGATGCAACAGGTTCTCGATAAGCTGGACGAACATAATCTGGAGAAGGAATCCGAGAGCCTTCAGAAATTTTACGAGAGCGTAAAGCGCCGAGCCACTAACATCGACAACGCTCAGGCCAAGCAGAAGATCATTGTCGAGCTTTACGATAAGTTCTTCCGCAACGCCTTTCCAAAAATGACCGAGCGCCTCGGTATCGTCTATACCCCTGTTGAAGTAGTCGATTTTATCATCCATTCCGTTAACGAAGTGCTGCAAAGGGAATTCGGACAGACCTTGGGAAGCAAGGGAGTTCACATCCTTGACCCCTTCACCGGCACAGGTACCTTTATCACTCGTCTGCTGCAATCCGGCCTTATTAAATCTGATGAACTGGCGCACAAATACCAGCACGAGATTCATGCCAACGAAATCGTGTTGTTGGCCTACTATATCGCCGCCATTAACATCGAGGCCGCTTATCATGGCCTCGCCGGCGGCGAGTATGTGCCGTTTGAGGGTATCTGTCTGACTGATACCTTCCAGCTTTACGAGCAGGAACGCGACCTTATCAGCGACCTTATGGCCGATAATAGCACCCGCCGGTCACGCCAGAAAGAGCTGGATATTCGCGTTATTTTTGGCAACCCTCCATATTCAAAGGGACAAGAGAGCGCCAACGATAATGCGGCTAATCTTAGTTACCCAAGATTGGATGGGCGAATTGAAGAAACATATGCAGCTAGATCAACGGCTACCTTAAAAAATTCTTTGTACGATAGCTACATTCGCGCTATCCGATGGGCAAGCGACAGAATAGGCGATGCTGGAGTTGTGGCATTCGTATCAAACGCCGGTTGGATAGACGGCAACGCAGCAGATGGCTTACGGAAATGTTTTGCCGACGAATTCACCAGCATTCATGTATTTCACCTGCGCGGGAATCAGCGCACATCTGGAGAGCGCTCCAGGCGGGAAGGGGGAAAGATTTTTGGGAGTGGCAGCCGCGCACCGATAGCAATTACCATCCTGGTAAAAAATTCTAAGTCATCAGATCATGGCCGCATTCGTTTCTATGACATTGGCGATTATTTGTCCCGTGAGCAGAAATTAGCCATCGTCGCCGGATTCGGAAGCATCAGCGGGGTCGAATGCGCGAACGGTTGGAGAAACATTGTACCTGACAAACACGGGGATTGGCTCAATCAAAGAGATATAAGATTCGACGATTACCTTGTAATGGGAGACAAAAGCAAAGGTAGTGGCACTAAGATTTTTGAGACCTATTCCGGTGGCATCATGACCAATCGGGACATCTGGGTCTTCAATGCAAGTCGCAAGGCTCTTTCAGACAATATGCGCCAGATGATCCATTTTTATAATATGCAAGTCGATCAATTCGGCGCGGCGTTCCGGATGACTGACCGTAAGGCCCGAGAAGCGGCAGTCGATAGTTTCATTGATGCCGACCCATCAAAAGTAAGTTGGAGCCGTGCGCTCAAAGGCGATCTAGTAAAGGGAAAAAAATTTCAATACGATCCTGATGCATTGACGATTAGTGTTTATCGTCCCTTCACGCGTCAATGGCTGTATTACAACAGAAATTTTAACGAAATGGTTCTCCAGATGCCGCGGTTGTTCCCGCACAAGGATGCGGCGAACCGTGTCATCATGATAAAGAGCCGTTGGGGCGGCGATGGGCATTTGGCTCTAATGATGAACGCCATACCAGAGCAACAAACGGATGGCGGCAGCCAATGCTTCCCACGCTACATTTATGATGTGGAAGCAGCGGCAATGGATGAGAAAGGGCAAAGTGATATGCTGGTAAGCAGCAGCGTCCCTAAAGACGTGCCGCACCGGGACGCTATTACCGAGGAGGGGCTATCTCATTTTCAGACCGCTTATCCAGGCGAGAAGATTACCAAGGATGACCTCTTCTATTACGTCTATGGCGTGCTCCATTCCGAGGACTACCGCAGTCGTTATGCCGAGAATCTGTCTAAGGAGCTACCTCGCATTCCTGCGGTGAAAAGCCCCGCCGACTTCTTGGCATTGGTCACCGCTGGCCGTAGACTGGGCGACCTGCATTGCGGGTATGAGACGGTGGAGCCTTACCCCGTCATTTTCAGCCGTGGTGACACCCGTCTGTTTGCGCCCGACGATCCGGTCAGCTTCTACCGCGTCGAAAAGATGAAATTCGGCGGAAAACGCCCGAACCTCGACAAAACCACGGTGATCTACAACAGCAATATCACCATCACTGGCATTCCGCTCGAATCCTATGAGTACATCGTCAATGGCAAACCGGCCCTAGAATGGGTGATGGAGCGCCAATGCGTGAAGACCGACAAGAATAGCGGCATCGTCAACGATGCCAACCGCTACGCCATCGAAACCGCCGGCGATCCGGCCTATCCGCTGAAACTCTTTCAGCGCGTCATTACCGTCAGCTTGGAAACGATGGAGATCGTGAAGGCCCTGCCGCTATTGGGCGATTTGTCATGAAGGACAAGGGGGAATGATACAATGACCGGATCAACTTTTAAGACGAACCCAATACGCTTGAAGGAACTTCTCGACGAGTGCCATAACGGAGTGTTGCAATTACCGGACTTTCAGCGCAGTTGGGTGTGGGATGAAGACCGCATCAAAAGTCTGATAGCTTCTGTTTCGCGGGCATTCCCTGTTGGCGCGTTGATGACACTTGACAGGGGCGGCTCCGTCGATTTCAAGCCACGGCCCATCGAAGGAGCTCCGATTACCGCAAAACAGACCGCCCCTCGGTCGTTACTTCTTGATGGTCAACAACGGATGACCTCTTTGTATCAGGTCAGCTTGCGGGGGCATGTCGTCGAAACAGTTACCCCAAAAAAGAAGAAAGTAAAACGCTGGTTTTATATTGACATCAGGAAAGCCCTCGATCCTGCAATGGACAGAGAAGAAGCGATTATTAGCATCCCTGAAGATAAAGTTGTGCGGACCGATTTTGGCCGCGAAGAGGTGTTGAATCTTACATCAGCCGAACTGGAATATGCCAATCTCATGTACCCGGTTTCTCAGGTTTTCGACTGGGACAATTGGCAAGACGGTTTCGATGAGCACTGGAGCGGCGACGAACACAAGAGTATTCGCACGGAGTTTCGTGATTTCAAAAAGCAGATACTAGAGAATTTCAAGGGCTACCATGTGCCAGTAATCACCCTTGATCAATCAACATCGAAGGAAGCTGTATGCGTTGTGTTCGAGAAAGTAAACACTGGCGGCAAACCACTAGATGCATTTGAGCTGGTGACAGCAATGTATGCAGCGTCTGGTCATGAATTACGAAAAGATTGGTACGGAGACGAACACGTCAAGGGACGACATTACCGCTTTGCAGAAGCGCTCCGGCTTGCTGGGGCAGATAGCGGAATCCTCAAGAATGTTGCCAATACGGATTTTCTTCAGGCCATCGCGCTGTTCCATACACGCGACCGGCGACGTGCAGCAGAGGCCGCGGGCAAGCAGGGCAAAGAACTTCCCGCCGTGACAGGTAACCGCCAATCCTTACTAAATCTACCTCTTGATGCATACACCCGACATGAGAAGCAGGTGGAACAAGGCTTTATGAAGGCGGCGAAGTTCTTGCACCTCCTCCACATCTACCGCATTTTTGACCTTCCATATCAGTCTCAACTGATTCCGTTGGCTGCAATACTAGCGGACATTGGCGACGCTTGGGAGCATGAGGCTAACCGAGAGAAGCTGGTCCGTTGGTATTGGAACGGCGTATTTGGTGAGCTTTATGGTTCAGCGGTCGACACTCGCATAGCTCGCGATTTTATGGAAGTTCCGGCTTGGTTGAAAGGTGGCCCCGAACCATCAACAGTGAGCGAAACCATGTTCCGAGCCGATAGGTTGAAAACCATGCGCATGCGCCTGTCCGCAGCATACAAGGGCGTGAACGCGCTTTTGATGAAGGAGGGTGCGCTCGACTTTCGGTCTGGTCAGCAGTTCGGCCACACAGTGTTCTTCGAGGAGAATGTCGATATTCACCACATATTCCCGCAGGATTGGTGCAAAAAGCAGAATATCAAAGCTGATGTTTATGACTCCATCATCAACAAAACGCCACTTTCTTACCGAACAAATCGGATTATCGGTGGAGTGTCACCATCAGAGTACCTTGCAAAATTGCAGAAGGGTGATAAAGAAACGCCACCAATAGCGCGCGAGAAGCTCGATACTTATCTTACCTCTCATCTGATCGCCCCGTCGCTATTGTATGCGGATCAGTTCGAGGAGTTCATGGCGGATCGACAAAAGAGGCTCTTGGCGCTGATAGAGCAAGCCACCGGCAAAACGCCGTTTATGGGCGACATACCGGAAGAAGGCGAAGACATAGAAGTAGATGACGATGCCGTGGAGGCAGAACATACAATTGCAGCGGCATGAACGGAAAAGCCGTATCCGAAAGTCGCCCATCTGGCGCTCAGGAGTTACGCGCCTTTCGGCGGTCCTGTATAGCCGTCCCGCGACCACCTGTTGATGGACGGCACTCCCATTTAAATGCCAATCCTTTCCACCTCATCCATCGACACCTGATCCCCTCGCCGGTCATAGAGCCGGGTGGTCTTGGGGTCCGCGTGCGCGGCCATGCGCTGCGCGTGCTCCAGCTTGGCCTCGGGGTTCTCAAGATAGGCCGTGATGCCGGTCCCCCGGAAGGTGTGGTTACAGATGCCGGGCGCATCGATCCCGTCCTCGCGCGCCCGGCGCTTGACCATCGCCCAGGCGCGTTGCCGGTCGAGCCGGGTTGAGCCGAGCGTCTTGGTCTTGCGGTCCACCGTGCGGAAGAGGGGACCGTTGCCGTCTTCGCCGATCCCGGCGGCATCGATGTACTCCCGCAGCCAATCCTTGAGATTGTGCTGGCAGGGCATCTCGTGGCGCTTGCCGCCTTTCTCGTGCAACCGAACCCACAGGGCATCCTGTTTCGGGAAGACATCCTTGACGTTCATGCCGACGGCGGCGGAGACGCGGGCGAAGGTGTAGACCATGAGCCCGATGAGCGCCCGGTCGCGCAGCCCGACGAGCGTATCGGTCGGGATCGCGCGGATGAGCCTCCTTGTCTCGTTCGGGGAGAGGATCGGTGTCTTGCCGACGGCGCAAGAGAACTTCGGACCTCGGACGAAGCCCGCCGGGTTGATGGTCAGGACCTGGCCCATGACCAGCCAGTCGAAGAAGTGGCGCAGGGCGGCGAGCTGCTGCTTGACGCTTTGCGCCTCGTAGCCGCGCATCTTGAGCTCGACCCAGGTGGCGACGTGCATCGGCTCGATGTCGAGAAGCTCGCCGACGCCGACGGACTCGGCCCAGTCGAGGAAATCGCGCACGGCCCGCAAATACGCCTCGCGCGTGTTGCGGTTCCTGATCTGCGCGGCGAAAAACTCCATGAAGCGTTTTTCGGCCTGACCGCCGGCGCGCACGATCAGCGCCGGCATCCCGGACGCGCCGCCCGCGCTTTCCAGAACCCCCGAGGTTGTCCTCACCAGCTCGCCCATGTCCCCGCCCCCCTCAGTAGTACATAACCTCCTTTGTGTGCTGCAACGGAACGACCACAGACTTTCGCGACGATAGCAGACGCTCAAGGGGACGCGACGGGATCTGGCATTCATGTCAGACCGGGCGCCTACGTCTTCGCCGCACCTTGACGCGCGCGGGTCAGGGCTTCGATCTCTTCCGTAGAATACCTTCGCACCTGTCCGGGCAAGTAGTCCTTGTATCCGATCGCACGTCGGAACGCCTCGCCATACTCATCGCGATACCGCTTTGTTCTGACACGTCCCCACGCGTCTTTGTATTCCGTGTTACAGCTGAGTGACTTACCGAAACAACCGACCGACATGACTTACCCTCCCGCATAGGTGTGATGGCTTGCGGCGCACGGTGCAGGAGGTCTGAAGAACTCCTGTGGTCTGAGGCGGCGGTCGCCTCAAGCCGTGGTCGAACTCAGAACGTAGTTTGGCGAGTTTTGCGGCGAAGGTTGGACAAAGAATTTTTTGATGCGAAGCGCCAATCCTTCTCTTACCGAGGGTGTCGAGCTTGTCACTGCCTGCAGATCCCCCTCCTCGGCTATGTCGCCGCCGGCCGCCCGGTCGAGACCCCGGAGGATCTCGGGAGCGTCACGGTCCCGCGCCACATGGTGCGCAAGAACAGCTACGCACTGCGGGTGCGCGGTCACTCCATGACCGACGACCAGATCCAGGACGGCGACATCATCCTCGTCGAGAAGCGCCAAACCGCCGAGAACGGCGAGACCGTGGTGGCACTCATCAAGGGCGAGCAGGTCACCCTCAAACGCTTCTATGTCGAGCCCGACGGGATCCGCCTGCAGCCGGCCAACCCGGAGATGGCGCCGATCTGTCTGCGGCACGACGAAATCGAGATCCTCGGGATCGTTTCGGGGGTGGTGCGGCTGACGGACTGAGCCATCACTGCGGGTCAAGCCCGGTCGGTGGCTTGCCCGAGGAGGGTCAGGGTGCGCCCGTCCGGCGCGCCGCCGAAGAAGACCTCGATCAGGCGATGGAACACCGACCCCTCCGGCGACACCTCCGCAAACAGCGTCGAACACGAACGCAGCTTCAGATCATCCGGCGTCCCGAAGATCTCCCGCGCCGAGCGCCCCTGAACGGCGAGCACCGCCTCGGCGCACTCGACGAGCCTCGGCCCGAGCAGCGGATGCTCCAGATACGCCCGCGCCTCGTCGAGACCGCGGATCGCATACCGCCGCGCCTTCTCGCTGAATCCGAGCCCATCGAGCTGCGGGAAGATGTACCACATCCAGTGCGTGCGCTTGCGTCCCGAGCGGATCTCGGCAAGGGCGGGGGCATAGGCGTGCTCCTGCGCCCGGACGAAGCGGTTCAGGTCGTGGTGGTCTTCGGCGGTCATCGCATCACTCCTGGTCTGGTCTCGACATCGGCCGCGGTCGGCATCGGCCCGGCTCACGCCCGGTCGCTATGCCCACTCCACCGGCTGCGTCCGCGACTCCACCCGATTCGCCGCCTCGAAGATCGCGTAGAGGCTGACCTGCCCCGGATCGACCTGGCCGATGAGCGAACCGAGATACTCCTTCGAGCGCGCTTGAACCCCGTTGCGTTGGCACACCAGCCAGGCGACCGCTTCGGCCTCCATCTCGCACAGCTCGACCGACAGATGGGAGCGGTCGGGCCATCGGCCTTTGCGGTCCCGACCGATGTGCCCGCAGTAGATGTGCCCGAGCTCATGCGCGAGGGTCGCAAAGCGCGTCGGCAAATCATGCTTGGCGTTCAGCTTCACCCGAAACGGCAGCGTCTTTCGGGCCGGATCCAGCACCGGTTGAACCGAGATCCCGGCCGCCGTCCCCGCGAGCAGAGCGCCGTACCGGTCGGTCTCGACAACGGTGATCCCGAACTTCTCGGCCGCCTTGCGGGTGTTGTCGTAGACCTTCTGCGGCAGCTCCCCGGCGGCGAACAGCGAGGACGCCTTCTCGCCGGGGATCTCGCGACCCTCCGTATCGCTCACCTCGTAGACGAAGCGCACCGGCCCGAACGGTTGCAGAAGGACGATCGGGATGGCATCGGCCAGGACGGTGCGACCACGCTTGCGCCACTCCCGGCGACTGGCCACCGCCGCGGCACCCGGTCGCTGGACCCGCACCAGCATGGCGTTGTAGACCGAGAGGCTCTTGAAGCTGCGTACGAAGTCCAGGAACGCGTCGAAGGCACCGGCCCCGGTTGTCGCCAGCGCCTGCTGAAAGAGTCCGTCGATCGCCGAGGCGCAGTCCTCGAATTGGGCGAGGCGGGCGAGGCCCTGTTTGTCGTCCTCTGCTGCCATGGGCGTGGGTGTTGCCTTGGTCATCCTAACTCTCCGGTGTTGATCTTCGCTGTCCTGACTGCCCGGACTCCGCGCCAGCAGGTGACATATCAGGTGCGCCGGTCCCGACCCGGTTCAGCGTCCCCAGCTCCGAGCGGGCATCAATCGTCTTCCAACCCATGCATCATCCGCCCCATCGCCGACCGCCCCGGATCGAACGACTCCTCCGTCCAATCCACCCCGGTCAGCAGCACCGACAGCATCCGCGCCCGCTCGGCACATGACAGATACAGATTCGTCACCAACCCCAACTGATAGGCCGGATTCGGGAAGAACGCCTGGAACGCAAGCGTCCCCTCCTCGTAGCCGAAGCTGCCGAACCCGTAGCCCATCGGTGCCTCGCTCAGGGCGCGAGCGTTCAGCTCGAGCGCCAGGTGCCGCCCCTCCACGTCCGATGTCACCGACACGGGGAACCGCTGCCGCAACGCAAGGCCGTGGCCATACCAGGGGTGGGTCTGATCCGTGGCAACCTCGCAGAGCGAGGAGGCGCGCTTGCCGTGGGGGAACTCCACCGTGAAGCCCGTCGCGTCCCCGGTACCCAAAAGGGCAGGGGACTGGTCCAGATAGGTCTCGGCGAAGCGCACGAGCTCATCGCCCGGCCAGCGTGACGCCGCCCGGCCCTCGGCATCGAGTCGCAGCAGGGCCTCGGCGATCAACGTATCCGGCTCCGCGCGCGCTCCCCGCTCGGGATGGCCACTCTGCGCGGGCCTTGCACCGACCGCCTCGGCGATGGCCGCCGCGCCCCGATCGGCATCACGGATCTGCAGCATGGCGGCCAGGCCGATCAGACGCCGCATCCAGTCGTCGGTGTCCGCGTAGACCCGCACGAGTGTGCAGAGATCCAGGGTGCGGCGCGCCGGGTCATAGACCGGGCCGGCCATCCCCGCCGTGCGCAGCGAGACCGCCTGGAGCACCGCCAAGACCTCCTCGTCGAGATCCAGGTCGCGCAGCAGCTCGGTGCGCACTTGCACCAGAGCCGCCGGCGCACCGTCCGGCCCGGCTTCCCGGCCGATGACCTCCAGCGTCTGCGCCTGCCGATGCGGCCACCAGCGGAACCCGCGCGCGGTCTCCTCCGACCAGGCCGCGTCGACCTGGAACAGGTCGGTACGCAGCCAATCCAGCGTGTTCTGTCCAATGCTCATCCTGATTCTTCCCTCGGGTGGTGATGCCGGCAAGCCGCCGTCGATGCCCCTTGCGGTAACCGTCATGCCCGATTCGGTGGATCAAAACTCACCCTCGCGCACCGCCCCCGCTGGCCCGAGCGCCTTCACCTTCGGTGTCCCGATCGGCCCGTTGTCCGCAATAACTCCGGCCCCCTTCTTGATCGACATCGCTGCCACACTGTCCAGACCGGCCAGCTTCGCTGCGCCCTCGAGGGCCTCCCGCTCGGCGTCGAAATACTCGAACCAGGGTAAGCCGGCACGCGTGTAATCCGCAGCCGTCGGCGACGGCTGAGGCGGTCGGTACCCGGTGACCGAGAGATACCCCAAACTGTTCAGCAGATGCACAAAACAGCGTGAGCCGGCGGACTGGTCCCACGCCTCCACGCCGTAGTCGTCGTCGTAGATCTCCTGGCGCATCAGTCCGCCGGGGGCGAGGCCCATTGATGGACATGGCAGCGCCTCGCAGCACATCATCTCAAGCATAGCGCCCCGTCTTGCCTCCGCCGCACGCAGCTTCTCATACACCGCCGCCTTCATCGGATAGACGACGATCTGGATACCGCCGTGCTCGCCGGTCCCGGTCAACTGCTCCTCGGCGATATAACCCGCCCCGAGCGGCATCGCGACAAACTGGCGGATCACCCCGCGACTCACGGCAAAGCCGTCCAGCCAGGGCTGATCCGGCACCACCACGTAATCCTGTCGCTTGCCGGCCAGCGGGTTCCGCCAAGCCTTGCCGGTGACCGCGTTGATCTTCCCGGCCGCGATTTTGACTGCGCAGGGATAGCTCCCGCCGAAGTTGATCCACAAGGCTTCCGCCTGATACATCGGCAGAAAGACCCCGCCATGGCGGATCCAGTCCGCGGGAACCGCGTCCTTGAAGTCATCCACGTGCTGCAACGGAAACGGCCCCAAACCCGGCGGAAGAGGGTAGTCGCGGTTGTCGTCGGGGATCCGCAGGGTGCGCTGGAAATCGATCCGGCAACCCGCCTCGGGATGGACCTGCGGAAAGCTGAAGTGGAGTCGGTCGTTCTTGATCTCGATCATGTGTGTGCTCCCTTGATTGATCTACCACTCACCGTCTCTGACTTCCCGCACCACCCGAAGGATCGCATCGTCCGGACATTCCCGCAGCTGGCGTAGAACCTCCGCAAACAGCCGAGGGCGCGCCCGGATGATGGCTTGCAGATCCGACGAGACTTTTCCCGCCATCGCCAGCAGAACATCCACGTCCTCGTCGAGATCCACGGCGAGCTTGCGAATCGTCGCCTCGGAAGGCGGCGCCACCTCGCCGCGCTCGACCTTGCTCAGATACGCCGGCTCCACGCCGATGCGCTGGGCGACCTGCCGCAGCGAGTACGCCTTGTCGGCGACGCGCCGGGCTTCGCGCTGCTCGCGGATGTAGATTCCGAATGTCATGTGTCATATATAGTACATGCCTCTCGATCGGGCAAGGTAGTGCTCCCCAGGTCCCGAGGCAGGGCGTGGCCGATAGGCACGCAACCAGGCTCCATCGAGCGCCCGCGACCAACGCGACGGGGTCAACGGCCCATCACCCAAGGCCTGAGCAGAAAAACGACCCACAGGCGCCATGGTTTGCGACGCCATCTTCCCGAAGGTACTACGGGAGCGACAACATCGGACAGTCTAGCTCAGATGAACAATCTCTTTTCATGTTTGAGAACTCTTAATGCTCCTCTATTTTGACATCGCAGAGAAAAGTGCTACTTTCGTCTGCGACAGACGGTTTTTTGGCGACTCTTAATAGGGTTGACTGAGCAAATGAGCGACACACCACGACAAAACGCCCCAGAAGATGCGAGCGAAGGTGCCATTCGGACATCTTTCAGCCTCGACCGCTACGCGCGCGAGCGCATCCGCGAGACCGCACACAAGTACGGAGTCCCGCAGTCGGAGATCGTCAACCGATCGGCCAGACTCTTCGAGTTCCTCGCAGAGCGTTCCCTTCAGCGCCGCTCCCAGAACCTGTCTGCGCTCCGTACGCTCTTGGAGCAGGCCGAGCGGTCGCTCGCCGTAATGAGCGCCCTGGCACCCCACCTGAAGAGCGCCTTCGACACCGCGAGCGAGATGGTCTCGGACGCCGTCGTAGCGGAAGCACTCTCGGTGTCCAAGAAGATGGTGTACGGCGCAGAGGCCGATGGCTTCTGGGTGGAGGAGCTGGATCTGAAAGATCCCGCCCTGCTGGAGAAGTCTCTCGCAGACGACTTTCCGGAACTCGGCCCCCGTAGGTACACGAGCGCCGATCCGGCGCACGCCCGCGCCGACGAGATCAAGCTTCACTACGACCCCTACGGACCGCTGAGCTCAGGGCGCGTGGAGGTGGAACAGGGCATCGACCTTTTGGCCGTTGATCCAGAGAACCCGGATCAGACCGATCCCGCGAGGACAGCATGAACCACCATCCATACCAGACCCAACACGCCGAATGTCGAGCGCAGCAGCGCTGCATACCGCCCCTCATGCATGAATGGCTCGAACGGTTCGGCGAGGAGATTTACGATGGCCACGGGGTTGTCATCCGGTACTTCGATAAACGCAGTCGGCGGCGTATGGAACGCGATCTTGGACGCGAGCCGGTGAAGAGGTTTGCCGACAAGCTGCGGGCGTATCGAGTCGAAGATTCGAGAACCGGCGTGACCTTGACCACGGGCTACCGAACCAGGCGGTTGCCGCGCTGAACCATGCGTTCCGCCCCGCGCTGGTTATGTCAGCGGAGATTTCCGACAAGGTTTGGAAAGAGCACTGTTAGGGCCCTAATCAAACCCAAGAGCAACGCCAGCGTGAGCCATGAACGACCAGTCGATGGCCGAGCCTGATGGGCAACCCACTGATCTCCGGCTCATGCTATGGATGCCGCTGCCCGACAACACCGACCTAATCAAACGGCCGGCCTCGGGATCTGAGCGCATCCAACATTACTTCCTTTCTTGGCTACACTCCAGTGGACCCTCAGCGGCAATCTTTGGTAAGAACTATGTGATGTCGAGAGAGGTAAGGACAGGAATTCTCCAGCACTTAGGAGAGTAGCGGGGCGGGCACATAATAGGCTTGATGCTAAGAATATGACGCACAAACAGGGAGCCTTTCCAGTGAGCCGATCACCTTCTTACTATCGTCGACGCTCGTACTCCGGCGGCCGCTACTCGTCTAATGCTGCGGCTATTAAGCACGTCCAAGAATACTCTGAATTAGCGAATCGGTTGGGGCCTATAGTCGAAGACGTGAGGGACGCTTTCTTTCAATTGCCCGACGACAAAAGAGCGCAGCTGTTTAATGAGTATCGGCTCACCTATGGCGATAGTGCCGCAGAGTATGCGATCGAGACCTTTCCGAGGTGGCGCTGGGGGCAAACAATGATGTCTGGGCAGACCGCCCATCGGTTGCTGAATCTCGTTCCTAAGTACTTGACAACCGGCCAACGCTTCGACATGGTGAAGCGGCTCTGCGAGCATCACGCAATCAAAAAACATCTAAGCGTCGAGATCAAGAAGAAATCACCTCTTGACGCATTACCAGCCCTGCGTGCCGCTATCGAAGATCTTAAGGCCATCACCGACTTGAAGTACTTGCCCGATCATGTCTTGGAAACCGCGACATGGCTCCACGATCACGACAGTACAGCGACTCGTGCAGTCCTCGCCGTAATAGATAAGGAAAGGCAGAGCACTGTCTTGAGCGCGATTGATCGTCAGTGGCCAACAATTTCAAGGCTTGCTCAGAGCACCGATGTTAAGTCGTTCTCTGAAACATTTAACTTCCCGACTGGTCAGCTAAGAGTTTATTCGACTGAACCATCAATCTGTTTCGTAGCAACAGCAGTATACGGTGACCCAAGCCATGAAGACGTCGTAGCGCTGCGCATCTATAGGGATACGGTTCTTTCAAACACGACCTTCGGAAAGGGTCTTATTCGTTTGTACTACGGCATTGGCCCTTACGCTGCCGAAGTGTTAGATCGAATCCCAGCTTTGAAGTTACCTATACGTTCACTGTTACGCGTGCTAGTCAAGAACTTTGAAATATGAGGCGCTTATGAAACCAGCCGACAACAAACCCAACACAGCGGATTCCAATAAATCTCTTGCGACTGCTAGTGGGAGTGGCTTGCCTTCAACAAACATACTTGGGGAAGCTCTAGCTAGGTTGCCCGAAGCCCAGCGTGAAGAATTGTATACGAAAGCTGCAGAGGAGGCGTTGAAGCTCGAAGTTGAGCGACGCAGAATCGAAACTATGCAGGACGAATCTCGGCGTACAACGCAAGATCACCTAGACGCATTCAACGCCGACAGACATACTGGCGGTTTTACGTCAAGAAAGATTGTGGACGAAATGAAGACTGGTGTCGGAACGCGTCGGATTGAGTCTAGGAGAGGCGCCACGTGCTTTGTCGTCACTGCAGCATATGGTGATCCTGAGGCACCCATGGTCAGGTTCTTCAGATCGTTCCGAGATTCGACACTTATACAAACTAAACACGGCCGAAAATTCGTTGCTTGGTATTACAGAAAAGGCCCGGGGCTAGCCCGCGCGCTATATCATCGACCAGTGCTTCGTAAAGCTACTCGCGCGTGCCTGATTGTTATTGCTTATATATTAAAAAGTTATTATTTGATTGTTCACGCCGTCCGTTCTCGATCAACTCAAGAAGGCGCTTTGAAACCAGGCTGCCCATAAGTCATGATTTACGCACCCAAGTCGAACGGACGCCGTTTCTGCCCCAAATAGAGACCGGACACATCAACTCTGCGCCCGAACGCCCCCCTGCGGCACACTCCGCGAGTCCCGCCTCAAGGAGGCAGCCGACGCCCTGATGGGCATCGTCCGGGACGAGGAGGGCGCCCGCGAGCATCTCCTCGCGCTCGATGCCGCGCTCAGTCGGCGCGCGGACCTGCGCCCTGTGCCGAGGACGCCGAACGGATTGGAGTGACGCCGACATCGGTCGCGTTCACCCGCGCAACCCGACGCGATCCATGCCGTGATCCCGGCGGTTCGCCGCCTGGCGCTCAGGTGCCGGGCAATGGCCACGCCCGATGGCAGATCCACCCGGAATCGGACGTCCGCTGGTAAAACCGAAGCTCCCAAGCAACAGCGGCTCCAGGATCGATAATCTCGCGCGCGAGACGCCCCAACGCGGCGTCGTATTCAGGACGGAAGTCATACGCCAGACTCAGGTGCTGCCAGGTCTTCACCCGAATCGACGCCGCGCTCTTGCGAGTGAGCTCATGCATCCGGTCCAGCTGCCAGGGTGAGCGCAGCTCTAGGCCGTGCCAGTCGTGGCGATGACCGAAGCCCAGCACCTCGATGGAGTGCACCGGACATCCCGATTTCTGGTGCGAGAAACGTCCATCCAGGATCTGGGAATGCTCCGCGATGAGGTCCGAGTCGCCATCGAAGAAGCCGGTTAAGCTGCAGTGCGGCATATAGGCATGCGCGGCATTGGCCCCAAACCGCCGGCGGCTTTCTTCAAAGAAACGTTCGACCTGCTCACCAAGGTGACCCTGAGGACAGGCGTATAGGATCAGTTGTGCCACGATGTCGACCTCGCTCGTCAGGTGTCCGCGCAACCAGGGACCACGGATTGAATGGCCGCGCCAACACAGCGCTGCAAGGGGATCCTGATGATCGAAGATACCCACCCGCCGCGCCTGATCCGGGGGCGCCAGGGGGCCGCCTCGGTCCCGGACGCGTTGCTTGCAACCCGAGTACAACCTGCGCGGCGTGCCGCTCGCGCGGATCGCCCCGTGACACCCGCTCCATGATCAGTCGCCCTGCACCGCTGGTGGTGATCGGCGATCTGCACGGACACCTGGATCTCTTCGAGCGCCTGCTCGCGTGGATCGACCGGGAGGTGCCGGATGCGCGGATCGTCACCTTGGGGGACTATGTCGACAACGGGCCGCAGATCCCCGCACTCCTGGACCGTCTGATCGCGCTGCAGGAGGCGCGCCCGGGGCGCTTCTGTCCGACCCTCGGCAACCACGACTTGGCGCTGCTGCGTGCGCTCGGATGGCCGCACGCGGACCCGGACCCGGCCTGGTATGCGCGCTGAGCATCACGCTACTGGAATCCGGGACTGGGCACGCCACAGGCGTACGGCGCTCGGGATGCGCCGAGCTTCGCACGCCGGTTCCCCGAGACGCATCGGCGCTTTCTCGCCGCGCTGCCCTGGTACCACGACGACGGCGAGCACTTCTGCGTTCATGCCGGTCTGGAGGTGGGACCGATCGGCCCGCAACGCGCCGCGCTCGAGGCCCGGACGCTGCCCGCAGAACCCACCTTCATGCCCGCCCCCCTGCGCGACAAGCGTCTGGCGCTGCAGCATGATCCGACGTGGGAGCGGGTCGTGGTGAGCAGCCACACGCATCTGCGCGGACAGCCGTTCTTCTTCGCACCGAGGCGGGTCTGCGTCTCGGCCACCGCCGATCACGGCGGAGGACTCTTCGCGGTCCTGCTCCCGGAGCGGCGCTGCTGGTGGACCGACGGGGGTCCGGTGACCGAGGTCGCGTGACCGTGTGCCGGCACCGGAGTCCACAGTCGGATCGGACTCGAACCAAGGCTTCGCGTTGCACCCCGTGAAGCGGAGCCCCTCAGCGCACCACATACGGCTTCGTCTTCACCCCCGCCGAGCCCGCCCCAGTCAACTCCCCCGCATTCACCAAAACCGGCTGAATCCAGCCCAGCCGGCTCTCCGCCAACCCCTCGCCGTAGCGAATCCGCCGGAAGTGTCCGCGCCGCCAATGCGGCCGGACATGCCGATCATCCCCGCGCGGCAATCCGCCCGTCGCACCCGAGCCCGCCCAATCCGGATCCGCACTCGGCCCGATCAGGATCCGGTCATAGGCCGTGGTCAGCTTGCGCCCGATCTTGGCCGCCTTCTTCGGCCCGAGACCCCGCAGGCGCTTCTCCAGGTCCGTGCGCTCGGTCACGCGCAGCTTCTCGGCATCGGGCAGGTTCATGTACAGCAGCACCTTGGCCAGCTCGAAGATCACCGGCTTCGCCATCGCAACCTCGTTCGGATCCATCGGGCTCATCCCCGGATGCGCATAGGCAGCCGGTGTGTTGAACCAGGCGATATGCCGATCGAGCAGGGTCGCCAGACACTCGTCCTCGTCCTGGATCACCAAGATCATGTCCTGCGAGGCGTCGTCGAGGGCATTCGCCTTGCCGAGCGGCGAGCCGATGATGACGATCTCCACGACCCGCGCCGGCTTGGTGGGGTCGAGCTTGAGCGCTTGGTTGCGTGCCGGATGGACGAAGACGGAGTGACCGGCGGGCACCTCGTAGACGCCCATGTAGGCCCCTTCGCAGACATGCAGACCGGTCTGACGATTCGGGACCTGCAACGGATTCGGCCGGGCCAGCTCGATGAACACCAGGGTGTAGGGACTGCGGAAATAGTGCGCGGGCAGACCCTCCGCGAGGTCCGTCTCGGCCAACATGGACTGCAGTGTCGGGGCCACCTTCAGAATCGGATCCCCGTGGGCACGCAACCTCGCCCGGACGATCGTCAACAGGAAGCTCCCCATGTTGGCGTTGCCGATGAGGCCGAAATGAGCGATGGCGATCTCGCGCATGCCGGGGACGTTGTTGAGGATCCACTCCGAGGTCGCATGCCGATCGGTGAGGTAGGGGCGCAGGCCCGGCATGACCCCGAGCTTCTCGAACATGACCGTGTCGACGGGTTTGCCGACGGCGGCATCGACGCGCACCGGATGCGGCAGGGCCATGATGGCGGGGTCTTGCATGGGGTCCATTGAATCAGGTGTCTCGTAGGGTGTATTGCCAGTCCGGGGTGAAGCCCTGGTTGGTCGCAAGCGTGATCAACGGGCCGATGTTCTGCTCGTAGGCGCGCGAGAGCTGCTCGATATCCAGCAGCGCCGCACAAGACGGCAGGTGCAGATCGGCCAAGTGGTCCTCGGTGAGCTTCTCGAAGGTCGTCTTTGGCATGATCCGGCTCGCGGTCACCAGACCGCGATGTTGCAGCGCGACGAAGTCCCGAAAGTAATCCGGACTCGGCAGATGGTTCGACTTCGCCGAGTTCACCGCCGCCGGCGCCGGGATCAGATTCCAGAGCTGATCATGCGCGACGTAGGACCAGGGCAGATAGTGATCGAGGGCGAAGGCGTCCGCCGTCAGGATCGTACCGGAGTAGATGCAGTGCAGCTCCGGACGATCGGGATGGGCGAGGATCGTGCGCCAATACCGCGTCTGCTTGCTCAGCGCATCGCGCTTCAGCGGCGGGAAGAGCTTGTTCGACAGCCCCGGCGTGGTCGGATTGCGCTTCTGCATGTAGCCGAGCCAGTGCCAGGCCGCCCACCCCTGGATGATCGGGAAGTGCCGCTCCAGGTAGGCGACCCAGTCGGGATGCCAGGTGACGGCGGCGCAGTCCTTCCACTCGTCGCTGCCATAGCGGTAGAGCGGCCGAGCCGTCTCGAAATGCGCGTTGACGATCGCCGGCATGGCCTTCTCGAAGATCATCCAGGCGCCCTTGTCGACCCCGCGCAGCTGCGGCTCCAGAAAGGGGATCTGCAAGCGGTAGGGCACGAAATCCATCAGACGCGCCGCGTCCTTCAGGTCGACCGCGGCCAGTGCACCGCGCAGGGCACGCCGGTCGTTGGCGAACAGGTTCGCGCCCTCGTCCAGCCCCAGATCGAGCGCATCGAGCTTCTTCGCGATGGTGTCCTGTGCCCCGAACGACAGCTTGAAGTAGGTATGCGGAAACCACGCCAGCGAGAGCATCTCCAGCGTGATCTCGGCATAGGTGTAGGGCCGCTGGGCATCGAAACGATGGCGCTTGAGCAGGTCGAGCAGGGCCAGGAAGAAGACGAACTTGTAGGAGTTCGTGGTGTGGCGAAAGAGTCCGGCAAGGGCTGCGATGTTCAGCCCGTCGCCGGCCGGAAGCGATGGTGAGAGGGTAGGGGACTCGGGAGAGGACACGCGCAATCCTTGAGCGAGAGGAAACGACCCGGATCAGTCGGGTTCGGACAGCGCGAAACGGGCACGGATCCGGGTCTCGATGTCCGACCAGACCTCCAGCAGAACGCAGATCTGCTCCGCCTCGCACTGGGATGGATCGAGCAGGCGATGAAACTCGATCAGGGACCGGTGCGCCTGTGGATCATCGGCCGGCAACGCGGTCTCCATGATGCGGATGTTCTCCGAGGTCACCAGCGGGGCATTCGCCTCGATCCAGGTCGGGATGTCGTGCGGGACCGAGGGCTCGATGTCGGGGCACTTATCCTCCAGGCACTCGAAGAGAGTCGTGCGGAAGGTTTCCATCCTCGCTTGGTGCAGGAGTCCCTCGGCACCCATGCCCCCGTCGTCGAGGAGATCCGAATCGAGCCCGTCGATGACCTCGCGGGCTCGGCGTTCGATCCGATAGGCATCGAGCGCCGCCAAAGCACCGAACGCATCCAGAAGCCGCTCGGAGCGCGTCGAGCGCACGATCTCCCCGAGCTCCGCCATGATGGCGAGCGCTTCCTTTTCGCTGATCCGCTTCTTGCTGTCGGTCATCGGCCCGTCGTCTACCTTTCGGTCGGTCTTGCGGGCGTGTCATGCCCATGACTGAGGGGCATTATAGACCTATGATGCCGACTGACTGATCCCGGCAGGCTATCGAGGATATCGGCGCTCGACTTGAACGGACGGGACTCGCAGGAACGGCCCCATGATCCACGTCCTGATCGACTACGAGAGCATCCAGCCCCGGCACCTTAAAACCTGGGCCGACGAGGACACCAACGTGACGGTGTTCGTCGGCGCCCATCAAGAACGGCTCCCGTTCAACTTCGTCGCCGCGATGCAGGCGCTCGGCGCGCGAGCGAGATACGTGAAGATCGGCCGCGCCGGCAAGAACGCACTCGATTTCCATCTGGCCTTCTACTTGGGCGAGCTCGCGGCACGCGAGCCGACCGCCACCTTCCGGGTGATGTCGATGGACGGCGGATTCGATGTCCTGATCGAGCATCTGCAGGCGCGGGGTCTAACCGTCGAGCGGCTCTCCAACGAGGCACCGCCCTCGGATGAGCCGACCAAGCCGACCGAAACCGCCGACCCCAAGGACCTGTCATGACTGCCAAGTCCGCGGACGACCCGACCCTCGCCTACTACGAAGACCAGGCCGAGACCTTCTTCGCCGAAACCGTCGACGTCAACATGGCCCCGCTGAACTCCCCGTTTCCTCGCCCACGCTCAGTCCGGTGCGCATATCCTCGAAACCGGCTTCGGCTCGGGGCGCGATGATCCAGCGATTCCGCTTACCGGCCTTAGACGATTTGATTTCCTCCCCCCGAGACTCTTGGCGCACGGAATTGGTCATGTTGCAATCGGTCACCGTCGACCAGGAAAGCGCATTGGATCAGCGTTTCCATCACCGAATCGCCAGAGCAAACCGGAGAGAAACGTCCATGAACCCAGAGACCATAGCGCTCGTCAGAGCGTCTTGGGCGAAGGTGGAGCCCATATCCGAACAGGCCGCGGGGCTTTTCTACGGGCGCTTGTTCGAGGTTTATCCCGAGGTCAGGCCCATGTTCAAGGGCAATATGAAAAAGCAGGGCAATAAGCTCGTCGTCATGCTCAGCACCGCCGTAAACGCCCTCGACGATCTCGATCCCTTGATCCCGGCCATCAAGAAGATGGGGGCACGCCATGCACGCTACGGGGTTCATGACGACGACTACGCAAAAGTCGCCGACGCCCTGCTGTGGACCCTTGGCCAGGGCCTCGGCGATGATTTCACCCCCGAGGTAAAGAACGCTTGGGTGGGTGTCTATAGCGCCTTGGCCGACACCATGAAGGCAGGCGCCGCCGAGTCCACCTAACCGACAGTTCCGAGGCAGGACCTCGGATTCGGATTCCAGCGAGCATTCACTCCACGAGCGCTCAGTACCACAGTCCGGTCCAGTGCCGACGCGGCGCTTGCCGGGGCGGGCTCCCGGCCCAACCCGAAGGATCCGCAAGAGGCAACCAAAGCGGGCTTCCCGAGGAGAACCCGGTCGCGTGCGTTGACGCGAGATCGCGCAGACGCTCCACCCGCTCGGCCGTCGGCGGATGGGTGCGCAACAGCGAGGGCTCGGGCAGACGTCGACCGGGCAGCAACAGTTGCTCCCAGGACGCACGCCCGGTCTGCTCCAGCTTCACCAAGGCCGCGGCCAAGGCGGCGGGATCGCCCGACAGCTCCACCGCGCCGCGGTCGGCCTCATACTCGCGACTGCGCGACAGCGCGAGCTGCACCAGCGCGCTGAGTGTCGGCGCGGCCAGCAAGATCAGGATGGGAAACCACGGAAGCTCGTCCATGCCCAAGAGCAGCGCCGGCAGTACCAGAAGGAGCAAGAGCTGACCGGCGAGGCTCAGCGCGGCGGTGATGCGGCTGACCAGATCGGCGAGGGCCATCACCCGAATGTCATCGTGGGCGATATGGGCGACCTCGTGCGCCAACACCGCCGCCAGCTCGCGCCGGTCGAGCCGCCGCATCAGGCCATCGGAGACGAGGATCGCGGCATCGTCGCGGCGTCCGGTCGCGAAGGCGTTGACGGTCGCCGACGGCAGATAATGGAGCTGCGGGATGCGCGTCAAGCCGGCGCGCTGCGACAGCGCGCCCAGCAGACGATAGAGCCCCGGAGCCTCGCCCGGTCGCACCGGGTGGGCGCGATACAGCGACATCAGCAGACGCGGCGGGATCGCGGGATTGGCCGCGGCGAGGATCAGCACACCGAGCAGGGTGCCCCACAGCAGCGGCTCGCCCCCGATCGCCCAGGCCGGCGAACCGAGCAAGAGGGCGAGCAACGCCAACAGCCCCAGGCTCTGAAGATTGTTGCGCAGCTTGTGCCGAGCGAGTTGACCGTAATTCATGCACCATCCGTGAGGTCGTCCGGCTCGAACCTCAATCGGACGGCGCAGGTTTCGCCGCTCCGGTCACCGGCCTTCCCGGCGGGTGCTGCCTCGCGGAGCGATGCCTTGGCCGTAACCAGAGATCGAGAGATCGCCATGTCGCATGATCCCAAGCCGCAAGACCGAGACACTGAAGCAGACTCGATCGCCTACTACGAAGACCAGGCCGAGACCTTCTTCGCCGAAACCGTCGACGTCGACATGGCCCCGCTGTACGCCCGGTTCCTCGCACACATCCCGGCCGGCGGGCACATCCTCGATGCCGGCTGTGGGTCGGGGCGCGATGCCCTGGCGTTCCGGCGGCTCGGCTATGCCGTGACTGCGTTCGAGGCGTCGCAGAAGCTGGCGCGGATGGCCGCGGAGCATTGCGGGTTGCCGGTCGAGGTCCGGCGGTTCCAGGAGATCGAGTGGCAGGACGCATTCGACGGGATCTGGGCCTGTGCGAGCTTGCTGCATGTGCCGATGGCGGAGCTGCCCGTGGTGCTCGTGCGTCTCGGGCGTGCGCTCAAGCCCGACGGGGTGCTCTATGCCTCGTTCAAGTACGGGGCAGGGGAGCGGGAGCATGGAGGGCGGCGGTTTACGGATCTGGACGAGCGGGGGCTCGCGGCGCTGGTCGGGGCGGTCCCGGCGCTTGCGGTGGTCGAGACCTGGGTTACCGGGGATCGGCGGGAGGGGAGGGAAGGGGAGCAGTGGTTGAATGCCGCGGTTGCTGCCAGCGGTGACCAGGTACCATTCAGCAGCGGACCCGCTCAACCAGATCATTTACACATAAATCGAAAATAGAGAATTTATTTTACGTAAAATATTTTTATGTTTATGATATTTAAATATAAATATGAAAATTACAGGCATCGTTACCCGTAAAAAATAGCGCTCCGCGTGTATACTTGTCGAGCGGTCTAGATCTCAGCCATCCAGAAACCGACTCGAGCGAAGCGGCTTTACCTAGCCGTCCACGTTTTGGGTCGCATTCCATCCAATGTGAAACGCTAAATGAATGTTGCTGCGTATCTTCGCAAAACGCTGACAGGCGTTACCGTGCGCGCTCAACGGGAAACGCTGGAAGCCCGTGCACGCGACAGAGACTGGACGATCGTATGGGAGGATGAAGACCCGGCAGTAATGAGCAATCGAGGAGTCAAGAGAATCGACCATTTTTGTGGCTTCCTTAACGAAGCGCTGACGGATTCTAGGATAAAGATCCAAGGAGTCATGTTTTGGCACGCCGGCCATGTCGCCGGCAGTCTTGACGGTTTTCTCGAACTGATTCAGTTGCTCGATGCATTGAATCTCGCATGGTACATGGAGCATCCTCGAATCGACTCAGACGGAGACACGGGCCGAATGTTGGTACCGTTAAGCATTGAACTACGGGGGATCCACGACGAGATCACGCGGTTGAGTCTCAGAGAGCGTAGTGCCGATATGAAGGCCCGCGGGACGAACCCCGGTCGGCAAAAGCTTTCGGCAAAGAAGGAGGAAGATATCAGATTACTGAAACGGAACGGTTTCAGTATCCGAGAGATCTCCCGCCAGGTGAAAGTCAGCTACGCGACCATCAACAAGGTTATCAAGCAAACAGACACCTGACCGGCATCACCCTCCAGCCTTGTTGCAGGAGGAGCATTGCGAAACTATGGCTTGGTTATATCAACAAGGCTCGTTTTTATCAACGAGCCTTTTCTTTGTTCCGAAAAATAAAGCTGGAAATACAGAAGTGATCGATTGCGAACAACTGACAACTCAGATAATTTATTCTTAAACCGGGGGCTTTTAAAGTGAGAGCTATAGCCAAACTCATTCGGTTTGTAACGGGCCTTATTCTACTTTTCTTTTTCATCGTCTATGCTGGCGCGTTTCTCGGCATCAGCCTAGATATGATAATAGCCATCATTTCATTCTTCGTTACAGCAATAATAATCGGAGCTATCGTTTCCGCTTTATTAGGCTTGATTTCAAGGCAAAAACAAGATGATCAAATCCGGAAAATATCGCGAGTCCGTACGAAATCAAAACAGACTATTCCTCGATCAAGCTGGAGGCACAACACTATGACTGATTCAGGCGCACCTACTCAAGGACTTATCATTCAGCCGGAACCACTTGAGAAGATTTTGGCTGGCAGAAAGACTTGGGAAATGCGATCTGCGCATACGAAGAAGCGGGGTCGAATCGCCCTGATAAAGAAAGGCAGCGGAAGGATCTACGGCATCGCAACGATCATTGGTTCGCTGGGTCCCTTTACAGAGGAAGATATGATTGCGAACCAGGACAAGCACGGAATGTCACTCAGTCGAATGCGCGAACCGCAGGCTTCTAAGTGGCGCTGTGCCTGGGTTCTCAGCGATGTCAGGCGTTTGACTATACCCGTGGAGTACGTTCAGAAAAGTGGAGCGGTCACATTCGTCTACCTTGACGATGCAGCCATCGATCGACTAGCGCGAGCAGTTTGAATCTCGACCAGAGCCGCCGAATGCTTGATTCCGGTTGTCATCGGCAGTGGTCCTGATCTGCGCTTTGGCTCGAACCTGGGCGCATTCCCGTAGAAGGTCAGCGGAGGGAAGAAACCCTCCGGTTACGGCGTACCGTTCGGCTTCGACTCCACTACCAGCCTGGAACTGTTCGCCAAGGATCGGTTCGGCTGACGCCGGGCCAGCGGTTCCCCGATCGTCCACAGGAGTCCGTGCCCGGATTGCCCGGGCGCGGCCCTCAACAATGAGAGTTTTACATCCATGGCCAAGACAACCGCTCGTCACACCCTTCAACGCCGCGCCTTCGACCTGCACATTGCGGCTCTGCTGCAGCTGCGTCGACAACACGGGCACAGCTCGTTCTTCGATGACCGGGGCCATGTCCGCGACTACGCCCAGGACTACCTCCTGGCGTGGCTGGCACCCGACCTGGCCGAGCAGACCGGCGAGATCCGCCGCCTGCATCTCGATGCAACGGCAGACGCGACGCTCGAAGAACTCGGAACAATCATCCCGCGGGTCGCTCAGTGGCGAGTCGAGCATCTGTGCCTGGAGGTGCTGCGCACACTCGAAACCGACGAAGTCGCCTTCTATGACGAAGGCGTCTCTGACGAACAGCGTGACGCGCAGATGGCGGAGTTCGGCAACGCCTACACGGTGATCGACAACCCGTACTGGGACCACTGCGAGGATGATGACAACGTCGTCTATCTGAGGTGAGCGGGTGTTCCGCGATCGACACAACGACGGAAGGTCGGGCTAGCGGAGCCGCTGCATGCGGTGCCGGCCGTCTGCATGTTGGAACGTCGTTGCGCTCGATCGCAGACCCCACCAATCCATGCATCGACGCAATGATCGATGGCGAGGACGTTCTCACCATCGGAAGCAGATACACGGGGCTTGGATCTCCACCGGAAACATCACGGCAACCATCCACAGAGAGCAACACCACAATGACGATCCAAATCAGTCCAGACGGATTCTTCACCGCGCTCTGGGCCGTGAACAAGCAGGGGCAACAGGTCTTCCCATTCCTCCAGGGAAAACGGGGCACGACGGCGCGCGGATTCGATATCACGCTGACCGGTAAGAAAGAGGATTACCATCTGGCTGACCTCGATCGACTCCTCCAGCACATCGCCGACGGAGATTTCAACGCGGTCGGCCGCGTGAGGATGAAACCTCGGAGCGGCGGCAACTCAAATGGATTCGCGATCAGGCATGCGACCATGAATGAGGCGTTGGCCGCCGAGATCGCGAGGCGCGGGCACCGCTGATCGCATTTGCTCTGGATCGACGCTCAAGCCGACACCTCGTACCGTGACAGTGAACCAGAAGGCGAACCAGCTTGGCCGGCCGAACCGGCTGACTGATCCGGTCCGGGGTAGCACGCCTGTGGTGCCTCGTTCGGCCCCCGGGGGTTCACGGATCTGGTACGAGGAGCGGCTCGCGGCGCTGGTCGAGGCGGTGCCGGCGCTCGGGGTGATCGAGACCTGGGTTACCGGGGATCGGCGGGAGGGGAGGGAGGGGGAGCGGTGGTTGAATGCGATGGTCGGGAGGGGATCGGAGACACTCGCGGTTCAACGGATGTCTTAACAACTGCATGAGACGTCGGGGCCGGCCGAGCGTGCGACTTGAAGCGTCGGATAGCCACCCCGCCCGATGCCGGGTCTGCCCATGACGGATCATTCAGTTCTGGCGGCGATCAGGAGGAACTCGGCTGAATCCAGACGATCAGTCGAGTCGCCTCTACGGAAGGTAGACGCGCGTTGCGGACGCTGGCGGGCGGTCACGCTACTCATACGCACATAAAAGTCCGTTTCGGCCGCTGTGTTTCAAAGTAAACGGTTCGGATCGTCGCTCGCTACGCTCGGACGATCTAACTTTATTCGTTAGGCGATCGCTGCTTGGAAAGTTGGGGTTCACTTCCGTTCACGCCAACCTACGGCCCTACGCCGGCCGGATTGAAAACAGAGCAGTGATCTGACCGACATCGCCGGCATCGTCCCGCCCCGTCATCATCCGCGACAACCCTTGGGTGAAGTTGATCACTCGCGGATCGGATGAGCAGCGATATTGCAGCATCGGCGGAATGTTTTGCATTTGATTCGCCGTGATGGTGAAGCCAACCGGGTTGTAGGGGTCGTCCCCCATACCAAGGAGGTCGTTAATGAGGTCTGCGGCTCCATTGATGATCCAGTTTTGAAGCGAAGAAGATACGAGGCTCTCGTTGGTCATAGCCGTGGCTGCTTGCTGAGCGGCCGAACCCGCAGCACCGGCAGCGGCTGCATTGCGGGCTTCCTGAAATATCTGGTTGACCCGTACACGGACTTCGTCCCTCACCGCCTTCCGGTCACCGGAGTCGTGCTCTGTCAGGCTCAGCACAATACCAAGATCAACCGGGGGTCCTTCGTACAGAACCATGCCGTACTGCTGGATCCGGTTGTTGCCCTCAGGTCCGAGGACGACTTCGGGGAGCACGATATCCTTCGTGTAGCCGCTCGTTCCGATCGTCGAATGGATTGAACCAAAGATCTCGTCGCCATCTTCTTGTCGGATCTCAAGTCCGTAGCCTTCGAACGTGACTACGACCTTGTGAAGCTCGGATTCAACGACGGTGCCATCGTGGTCGTTGAAGGTTAGGCGACCGCCGCGGAAATCGGATCGCATCTTGTCGCCCGCCATGTTTAGAACAGGAAAACTCGGGTCAAGCGGCAATCCGACTGCAGAAGCAGGACCTCCGCTTTGCAACCAATGATTCATGATGGCGTTTCGCGCCCGCCTCGGCATTTCACGTTGCCATCTTATACGCAGCATCGGATCCACCGGGGGGCGTTGGAGCGGTGGATTTTGATCCTCGCGCACGATTGCGCCAAATTCAACGTAGTTCTCAGGCATCTTAGCTCTCTTTGGTCAGTCGTTCAGATCAGTGTTCGCTGCCTTGTGCTTGGAGGACGAGCGGCAGGCTTTCCTTCTTTTACCGTTAAAAGGGAGGATAGACAGAATTTCACTTATGTCTATATCACTGGGTATTAGTAGGGATACGCCTAGATTTACGATGGACCTTCACGCAAGGACCGGCGCGGCCGGCCCAGCCATGAAGTAATGGGAGCCGGGCGAAGCCCTTGGTTGCCTTCTGGCTTGTCGAAGGCAACCTTGTCTCTCTAGTCCGCAGGTAAAGAATGTTGGGGGCGAGAGGCAGCAATGCGTCCGGAACGGTCGCCCAGGACGTGGCGCCGAGCGGCAGGTTTGGGTCTGCCTGGCCATCAATAAGACTGAAAAGATTTTGGCCTACCGCTTGAGTTCCCGCGACAGCCGATGTCCTACAGATCCTCCGTGTACTTGCACCCGCTGACGTAGAAATTGGTGCAGCCCAGAAAGGGCCCCTTCTTGCCGCTCCTCTCGACCATTCGTCCCGTACCGCAGCGTGGACAAGCCCGCTCGCTGTAACCGCACAGCCCATTGTTGCAGGTATGCCGCTCCCCGGATGGGTCGGGCACGAGGTACCCCCTTTGACAGCGTCGGCAAGCCGGCTCCGTTCGCGTGCATCGCGGATAGTGCGAACACCCGTAGAAGTTGCCCGATGGACCGCTGCGCAGCAGCATGATCCCGGTCTTGCATTGTCGGCACTTCACGGGGGCGACCGACGCCACGCCGCGCGTCTCGACGTCGACCCCGAAGCCTTGGATCTCCGCAACGAAGACCGACGGCAGCCCGTCGTCGACGATCAGGTGAACGGAATGTCGGGCTCGCGTCAGGGCGACGTAGAACAGACGCCGCTCTTCGGCATGGGGCGCCTTTTCGGGTGCGGCCAACACCAAGGACAACAGAGGGTCGTCGACGATCTCCGACGGGAATCCGTAGCGTCCCGACTGCATGCCCAGCACGATGACATGATCGGCTTCCAGTCCCTTCGCGCCATGGGCGGTTTTGAACGTCGCTGAGAGGTTCGGATAGTCGCGTCCGATCGCGCTCCAAGGCAAACCGTCGCTCTGGAAGCCGTAGCGCCCGAGAAGCAAGACGCTACGTTTCGCGCCATCGGCCCGTCGAGCAATCTCCGAGAACGCGTCGCCGACCGGATCAAGGCTGTTCTCCCCCGAGCGATGGATCAGGACGCTCGCGCCGGTCGAGGCGCGCTCCGCGGCGACGGTCTTTTTAATCTGGGCCGGATTGGCGAGCACGAAGCGGGTCGCCACCGCGTTGATGCCGGCGTTGCACCGGAAGGTGCGGTCGAGGGGCACAGTTTCCGACGGACCGAAATGCTCCTCGAAGTCGCGCATCAAGGCGATATCGCTGCCGGCGAAGCGGTAGATCGCCTGCCAGTCGTCCCCCACGCAGAACAGCCGGTGGCCCTGCCCCTGATCCTTGAGTGCCTTGATCAGTTTCGCACGACCCGCCGAGATGTCCTGGAACTCGTCGACCAGGATGCAACGGTACTCGGACCGGTAACGACCCGAGGCGACGTGATCCGCCGCGAGGAGAATCATGTCGTTGAAGTCGATCTCGTTGGCTGCTTGCAGGCGGCGCTCGTAGCGATCGTAGACCGCCTCGAACAGATCCAGGAAGGCGGCGGCGCGTCGCCCCTTGTCGCCTTGTCGGCGAACTTTGCCGCGTAGCTCATCGAGCTGATGGCCACCCCCTTTGAAGTGTTGGAGGAAGGTTGCGGCAAGTTTGGTCATCAACCCGATGCGGTGCCCCGAGTTCAGTCGCTCCAGCGCCTGCTCCGACGAGATCGGATTGAAGACCACACCGGCCGCGCGCAACTGCCGCTCCAACTCGGCCAAGAGGGTCCCTTCGCGCTTCTGGTAACTGTAGGTCTCGATCAAGCGAGTGCCATGCGTCCGGTGGAGATCGCGCTTCCACTGGATGCCCGCGTGATACTCGGTCCGATCGACATACGGCGCGGTCGCCCCGTCCCGCGCGATCCCGAAGTGCTCGATGTAGAGATCCGCGTCGGTCAGATAGAAATCGGGCCTGTACTGACGATGTTCCGCGTCGGCGGTCGGATGCGGGTAATCGGCCTCGTAGCGATAGGGGATGCCCTTCAAGCACAGGAAATTCGCGATCTCGGCTTCCTCGAAGCTCTTCACCTGCTCGCCGTTGAGGCTGACCATGTCGACCGATTTGAGGTAGTCGTAGTACTCGCCTTCGCTCTTGAACTCGAACGGGCTGTGGTAAGGCGCAAAGTGACTCTGCGCGTAGGCGCGGGCGGCGTCCGATGTCTGCGGGTCGCGGATCGTCTCGGTCAGAAGCGCCTGCAGATGCTCCGTGAGCTCGCGTTCGTTGCCGGCCCAGGACGCAAGCGAAGGCTTGGTGCCGGTGGCGCGGGCGATGATGTCGAGACCCAAGGCGTGGAAGGTGCTGACCCGCAGGTCGAGACCGAAGCGTTCCTTGAGGCGTGTTTCCAGCTCCTCGGCAGCGTCACGGTTGAAGGCCAGCAACAGCAACTCACGGGGCTTGCACAGCTCCTTATGGAGGAGGTATCCGGCCTTGGCGACCATGACGCTGGTCTTGCCCGAGCCGGCGCCGGCGATGACACGCGTGTTGTCCTCGTGGACGACCACCGCCCGTCGCTGCGCGGGGGTCAACGGTCGCGACTCGACCGTGCTGAAGTAACCGTCGTAGCGTTTCAGCTCGGCATCTACAAAGGTCTCATTCGCTCGGGATCGGAAACCCGACGGGTCACTCGCAAAGCCCTGCAGGACCCTCAATGCCGCGATGAGCCCTGGATGAGATGTCATCTCCTGCGCGGGAATGCCCAGCACGGGCGCCAGGATCGCCGTGTCCGACTTCGCGCGTGCGACGCGATGGTGGGCAACCCAGAACTCGCCGGCCTCCGCGCGTTGGACCCACTCGGCGACCACGGTCGCGCGGGTCGCCTCGCGTTTGAGCAGAAGGACGGCCGCTTTGTAGTCCTGTTCGGCCTGCGCGAACGCCTCGACGAAGTGTTGTGCGGCGCTCTTGGACACGCCGGCAAGGCGCAACGCAGCCCCCGTTTGAGGCTGAACGATCAAGGTCGACCAGAACAGACCTCGTTCTACGCGAACCCCCTCGATCTGAGTATGGAGGAGTCGATGAGGCCCGGATCGACCGTAGACGGTCAACGCACCCGGGCCGATCTCGGCCAATGGTTGCTTGCCGACGCCGTCGGCAAAGAGCCGGGCGAGAAGGTTCGGATGCAACGTGTGGTTGGTCATCATGCGGTCCCGGATCTGCGGAATGAGTCCGGGGTTCTTCGGAGAAGCGCCGCTGGGCATTCCATTGCAGAAGGCTGACTGGCAGGCCAGGACGCTCCGAACAGTCCTGGGTCGGTCTTTCCGGCCGGAAGTGTGCCACGGACGGCATCGTTCGCCTATGCCGCCCGGGCCCGTGGGGTAGTTTCGCGGGCCAATGCCCGCATTGGTCGAAGCGTCGCATCCACACTCGGATGCCCGCACCAACGGGAGATCGCCTCGATGAGCCGCCGAAGATCAATCCTTCTCCTCGCCGGCTTGTGCCTGCTCGCAGCCGTCCCAGCGCTTGCGCAATCCGAACCCGCCGCCGACAGCCTCTACACCTTCCATACACCGAGCCGCGACGGGATCGGCAAGACCTATTTCGGCCGCGAGATCTCCCAAGTCATGGGTCACCAGGGCGCCGCTTGGCTGGAGCGAAGGACCCGTGTCGTCGAGGAGCGGCCCGACCGGGTCGTGGAGGGCATGGGGCTCGCGCCCGTTGCGCAGGTCGCCGACATCGGCGCAGGGACCGGGTACTTCACCTTCCGCATCGCCGAGGCCGTCCCGACGGGTCGCGTCTACGCGGTCGACGTTCAACCGGAGATGCTCGATGCCCTGCACAAGCGCATCGAGCGACGCGCGATCACCAACGTAGTCCCGGTCCTCGGCGCGGAGGATGATCCCAAGCTGCCGTCGGAGAGTCTCGATGCCGTGCTGCTTGTGGATGCCTACCACGAGTTCGCCTATCCCTACGAGATGATGCAGGGCATCCGCAGCGCGCTGCGACCGGGCGGACGGGTGTTCCTGATCGAGTACCGCGGCGAGGATCCACGGGTCCCCATCAAACCACTGCACAAGATGACCCAAGCGCAGGCCATCACCGAGCTCGAAGCCGTCGGGCTGCGCTGGGTCGAGAGCCTCGACATCCTGCCCACGCAGCATTTCATGGTGTTCGAGAAACCCGCCGAGGGCTAACCCCATGCACCGAATCGACCGCATGATCGAAGCCCCCGCCGGCCTCGCCTGGCGCATCCTGATCGACACACGTGAATGGCCGATCTGGGGGCCGAGCGTGCGCGCGGTGGAGGCACCAGCGGATCTGATCGGCCCCGGCATGCGAGGCCGGATCCAGACCCCGGTCGGCCTCTGGCTCCCCTTCGAGATCACCCGCTGGGAGCCCGAGCGCGCCTGGGCCTGGCGGGTCGCCGGCGTCGAGGCGACCGGACATCGCGTCGAGGCGCTCGGACCCGGACGCTGTCGCATCGCCTTCGAGATCCCGCGCTGGGCACCCTTCTATCGCTTGGTTTGCGATGCGGCCTTGCGGCGGATCGATACTCGGGCGACATCTTTGCCTTCAGTAGGGCGTAGTCCTCGCCGATAAGGTCGTGCCGCTTAGGACGCGCATTTCTTATATTGGACGGTGATATGACGCGCCGGAAGCGGAAACAACAGCGGCTTGACGATGCTCGTCTCCAGCGTACGAAGGATCTGGAAGGGATCGATCCGCGCAACGAGCTCGTGGTACCACCGCCGGGAGCCGTGATGGCAGATCCCGAGCAGCTCCGCCACAACAACACCTATGCTGTTCTTCCGCGGCTCTATATCGACAGGGTGGTGGTGTGCCGACAGTGTAGTCAGGAAGAGGTCTGGCCTGCCGCTCGGCAGAAGTGGTGGTACGAGGTGGCGAAAGGAAATATCAACACTGATGCGGTGTTATGCCGAACCTGCCGCAAGGCTGAGCAAACTCGCAGAGAAGAGGCTCGGCGGCGCCACCTGGAGGGCCTCGCGAGAACGCGCCGGTGCAGTGAAACAGAACCTCGATCGAACTGACGGCCTGGAACGTTTGCGGCGTTCGCCCGCCGGGTCCGCGCCCGGCTGCCGTCATGCGGCCGAAGGTCGACGATGCCGTGCCGCGGTCATGAATCCCGTCGACCGCTATGGCAGACTGCCCAGTAAGACATCCAACTGATGCCCAGACCCATGACGCAAGCGACTCCGTGCCCCTGTGGCGGCCCACGGCCCTATGAGCGCTGCTGCGGACCCTATCTGGACGCCGCCGCGCTCCCGCCCGGCGTCGAGGCCCTGATGCGTTCGCGCTACGTGGCCTATGTCATGGATCGAACCGACTACATCCTCTCGACCTGGCACCCGCGCACGCGACCGCCCAAGCTCGATCCGGACCACGCGCCGGTGCGCTGGCTGGGGCTGACGATCCGCCGAGTCGAGGCGGGCACATCCGAGGATCGCGAGGGCATCGTCGAGTTCGTCGCACGCTATAAGGTCGGCGGTCGCGCCTACCGGCTCCACGAGACCAGCCGATTTGTGAACGAAGATGGGCGATGGCTCTATCTGGAGGCCGTCGCGCCGGACTGATGCTCGGCCGCGGGGCCGCCTTCCACCCGGACCGCGATCCCCAGTGCGAGCAGATCCTCGACGAATGCCTCCGCGCTCGTGGCGCGGATCGGCCGCCCGTCGATCAGCTCTGAGAAGCGCGCGTAGCGGTCCATGTAGTCCCGGCGGGACAGGTATTCGAGATGAAGACGAAGGGGGCGGAATGATGCATGTGGAGAGCAGTGAATGTTTGGTCGGTACCAAATTCCAATCCAAGACCTTTCGGCACGCAAAGACCAGCCACGCCGCAAGTCGAAGTATCACGGGAACCCCATGTCCTTTATTCGTGGTTCTTCTTGATTGACCATCTTCCCGAAACACCTTATGCGCACATGAAATCATCCAACTGGTTGTGACTGGAAATAATGTTACCAGACGGAACACCATACGCTTGGGCAAGCCGAATGCTTGAACCCAACAATGCGCGGTTGCGATCCAAATCAAATGCCGCTACGCTCAGTTGACCCAATCGATCAAATTCAGCATCGATCGCCTGGAAGACGTACTGCAATTTGGCATCCAGCGTTTTCAAGAAGGCATCCATATCCTGTCGAATGCGTTCTGCTACCTCGGCAGTCTTCCCGGTCACGAACTCGGCCAGTATCCGACCGGCTAGCGAACCGATCACGGCACCCACCAGCGGTAGCGGTATCAGCATCTGACCGGCGGTCGCCGCGACGCCGACAACGGCCGATTCGGAACACACGATCATCCCCAGATCGACAAACTGAACCAAGTCGATCTCTCCCGCATTGAGCTGGGTCACGAGTGAGCCGACGCCTCTCGATGCGCTGACCATGGCGGCGGCAAATGGTGCCGACATGCTGGCATAGTTGGTCATCAGATAAATGGACACCCCCGCCACGGCGCCGATGCACGCCCCTTTCGCAGTTTCGATGCCCACATCACCCCAGTCGACGGCTGTAAACTCGCCCTTGAACGGGTTCTTACCCTGTTTGTACTTTTCATAGAGAGAGGTCGAAAACGACAGCGCGCCACCGACAGCACCCGCCATGGCAGCGGCGTTCGCCGCTTCCTGAAGACTGGGCCGATGGTCTTGGACGATGTGTTCCTTGATTCGCTGGTTTTCCCTTTCCAGGCCAGATTCATGTTCATCCAGTGTTGTATGTACCTTGCCCTGCTGGACTTCGGCATAAGTCGACACGCCTGGTTGAACCACCGTCCCGAACGGCTGCCCCGACTGCTGCTCGATCAGGTTAACTTTCTCGCGAATGGCATTCGCTGTCCGATCTGCTAAGCCGCAATTGTCCCCGGCTATGATCTTGCTGATCGTTTCATGGGTATCCTTGGGGATGTGGTAATACGAGCCGTCTCTTCCAAAATTGGAGTACTTTTCCATGTGGTCGAGCACATGGTTCAGGTTATTGTTGACACCATTAACGAACTTCGACTGAACGTCGACGCCGTTCAACAGGTAATCTTCAGGTGCTGTTCGACCCACCCCGTCGAAGGTTGCCGGCAGATCATGCTGATGCAACGCGGCCCGCGCATTGCGGACGCCGACTTCAACATGCTCGGCAATCTCTCCGTGTTTCGTCAATTCACTGCCGAGAATCTTGTCAGGACTGCCAAGAAACGTCAGAACCTCATCCATCTGCGCGACGGCTTTTCCAAAGGCCATATCCTGGGTAGCGATCTTCGCCAACTCATCCTGAAGGCGAGATGTGTTAATGGCTTGAACGACGACGCCACTAATCTGGTCGTTGACCAGAGGCGAGCGATCATAAGTTTGCCGAACGCTCATGCATCGACTTTCTTGTTCAGGAGAGCCGTCAGGGATTGGAGATGGTTGATCAAGGCACCCAGCCATTCCTTCTGCTGGCTAGTAAATCGTTGGTAGTCTGGAGGGGCCGTCTGACTAAGTTGATACAGCAAACTGTTCACGCCGTTGACATGCTGCTTGGTCGCCTCGATGAGGCGCACGATCTCACAACCAGATGCCTTTAACGACGCACAATGTACTTCGATGATTTTTCGTTTGCCGTTTGTTTCCTCGGCAATTTTCCGATTCTTGCTGCGCGCAAATAGCGCACTGCCCAACAGCGCCGTGCCGCCAATCGCCCAGCCAACCGGCCCGGCCAGCGCCAGAAATGCCGAACCGCCGGCCATGCCGCCCCCACCGGCGGCCAATGCACCGCCCCCGATCCATGCCAGCGCCGCATTTGTGGCGGCGGCACCGGAAAGGGCGGAGATGGCAGTTCCCGTTGAGGCTGCACCAAAGGTCGTGGCAACCGCCATGGCGACCGTCGGCCCCATGGCGGCGACGCCAACGCCTGCCATGACCCCTGTCGCCGCACTCGTTCCCGCTTTGAAATCAATGGCGGCAGCTTCGCTTTCGAGCTGCCGAATCATGCCGCTGAAGACCTTGAACTCCGCCTTGTAGGTTGAAAACGAGCGGTCGAACTCCTTTGGGGTATTGGCAAGGCGATTGATGTATTTTTCAACGCTGCCAATGACTTCCCGACTACTCTCCTGGCGAAGAATAAATAACCTTTCGGAGTCCGTCTTGACGCTTTCGAAGCTCCGCAGATAGGACGACTGGGCACTCTGGAGCTGGTTCAGAGCCTCTTTTTTGAGATCACCGTTCAGCATGTTCCTTCCAGCTAGCTTAATTCCGTTATGACCACAAGGAATATTAGCGACAAAGTGTGCGAGAAGCGTGAAACGGTCCACACTTTAGAGGCCAACCGTGCGGCAAAGTGTACTTTGAGACGCTGGATGTGCGCTTTTTGTATACGTGGAACACTATTCTCGGCCACATCCGGCGGCATGAGCATGCTGTAAGACCGCCTGCGCGCCTCACGCCGTCACCTTAGGCGAGAAGCTCACCTGAGCTGCGCCTCGGCGGCATCGATCTGCCTGCACTGGTCCAGGATCCGCGCCGCCAGCGCACGCTCGGCCCGATCGGGCTCCTCGAACGCCAAGCTCGCGTTGCCGTCCTCCAAGCTGTCGATCACCGCCTCGTGATCCGCACGGGTCAGACGGATGCCGGTCCTGACGCGCTCCAACGCAGCGAGCAGGGCAGGGAGGTGGGCGCGGTTGCGCCGGCGGATCTCTTCCAGCAGGGCCTTGCGGTTCATGGCGTCGCCTCGTCGCTGCGTTGATGTCGACGGCGGGTGCCGCAACGTCCGGAAGATCGGCAGAACGGCCAAGCATGTGCGTCGTGCACTGCGGTCCGATGCATTCTCCTCGACTCGACCACCGACCAGCCATGATCGAAGCCCCGTCCACATCGACGCCGACCCCTACGACCCTTGCAGACGTCCATGCCGACCTCGGCCGACGCACGGTGGTCGACACGGCCGCGATGTCCTGGGAACCCAGCCCGAGCGGCACCGTTTGGCGCAAGCCGCTGTTCCGGGCGGGCGGTGAATCCGGCCCGGTCACCAGTCTGGTGCGCTATACCCCCGGCGGTGCCTTCCCCGAGCATACCCATCCCGAGGGCGAAGAGATTCTGGTGCTCGACGGTGTCTTCTCCGACGAGCACGGCGACTACCCGGCCGGCACCTTCCTGATGAACCCGCATGGCAGCCGGCATTCTCCGCGCTCCGCTCCGGGCTGCACGCTCTTCGTGCGACTGCGCCAGTATCCGGGCGCGGATCGCCCGCGGTTGGTCGAGGACACGCACGCCGAGGACGGCTGGCGCCCCGGCCTGGTGGAAGGTCTCACCGTGCGCCCCCTCTATGCGCAGTCCGGCTACCCGGAAAGCGTCGCCCTGGTGCGCTGGGCGCCGGGAACGCGGTTTCAGACCCACACCCATTGGGGCGGCGAGGAGATCCTGGTCCTCGAGGGTGAGTTTGCCGACGAGCACGGGCGCTATCCCGAGGGGACCTGGATCCGCAGTCCGCATCTGAGCCGGCATACCCCGTTCTCGGATACGGGGTGTCTGATCTACGTGCGGGTCGGGGGGCTGTGAAACCTGGCTATCGATTCTTCTCGACGATCCGGGTCTGGAAGCCTTCGATACTCACCTGGTTCTTCTGCTCCCAATAGTCGCGCACGCCTTCATCGCCCTTCTTTTCCGCCCAGTCGACGAGCTGCTCACGATCGCCGTTATAGGTGAAGTAGGGCACGCCCATTCCGCAGGAGGTCTGCACCAAATCCACGGCCAGGTCGAAGATCTGGCGCGCCCCGGGGAGCGGCTTGAACAACGACAGAAGATCAGCCCAGTCGGGATCACTCAGATGTACCACACGCGCGGCGCCGTAGACCCGCAGGATCATCGGCGGACCCTCGAAGGCGCAGAACATCAACGTTATCCGCGGATCCCGTTGCACGTATGCCGAGGTCTCGTTGCCGCTGCCGGTCAGGTTCAGCCACAGGACACGACCGGCGTCGACGACCCGCAGGGCCTCCATCCCCTTCGGAGAGAGGTTGACGCGACTGTCCTCGGTCGCCGTGGCAACGAAGAAGATCTTCTGCTCTGCGATGAAGCGGATATGCTGCTCCGAGAGCGCATCGAATTTCCGGCCCATTGTCATGCTCCCATGCGAACCACGTCGATGTGTTGACGGCCGGAGCCTCCGCTGGCAGACCGCCGTTGCAGTAGACTCCAAGGCATTACGCTCCACCGCACCAACAAGAGATCCCCGTGCCCATCCTCCTACAGATCGACTTCCCCTTCCAAGGCCCCTGGGGCGCCGAGATGAGCGCCACCATGCAGGGGCTCGCCGCATCCATCGCGCAGGAGCCCGGCCTGCTCTGGAAGATCTGGACCGAGAACCCGAGACGAGCGAGGCCGGCGGCATCTATCTCTTCGCCGACCGCCCCAGCGCCGAAGCCTACCTGGCGATGCACACCGAGCGGCTCGTCGGCTTCGGTGTGCCCCATGTCAACGCCAAGCTCTTCGAGGTGAATCGAGAGCTTTCCGCGATCGACCGGGCACCCATCGGCTCTTGAAGCATGGCCGGAGGATGACAGTGCAATCCACGATCGCGCTGGTCGACGGAGTCGGTAGCAACCGCCGACACCGCATGCATCCGCTTCAACGCTAGCGAATCAGATACCGCCCCGACCCGTAATCCGGCGTGTTGGTCCCCGGAATCGCACGGTAGATCGTGCCGCCGCGGATGATCCGCCGGTCATCTGAGTCGAAATCTGGGGTGCGGGTACCGGGGATGGCGGGGTAGACGACCCCATTGCGCTCGATATAGAGCGGACCCCGATGATCGGGCGTGCTGGTGCCGGGGATCGCCTGCCAGATCTCGGTCTCGGCGGGGGCCTGCATGGCAAACCCCGTACCGACCCCCATTACCGTCAACCACAGGATCAAGCGCACTGACGCTTTCATCGAGCGCCCATCGCGTTCGCCCCCATCGCCGACTGCCGAGAGTTGTGCAGACCCTCCGGCGACGCCTTCGTCGTAGCCGCGAGTGCGCATCCTGGGGGAACTCCGACCCGCAGGTTGGTCAAGCGCAGTTCAATGCGGCGAGCACGTTCATCGTCTACTGGTCCAAGGGGATCAAAGGGGATCGTTTGTCCCGCAGAGTAGGTTCGTACGTTGATACACTGCAGTGCCGCACTATTGGGGTGCGTTGTAACGAAGTCCTGCCAAGCCTGCTTGATTGAAAGGGCGCGCAGCAGACCAAGGTCGTTATTCGAACCCGGTTTCAGACCGCCGATGGAGGCACTACCCGATAGCACCGACGGCAGCCCCGTATCAAGGTTTCCCCGAGCGCCCTTCATTGGGACCCCGTCGGTGTGCCCGATGATCTCCAACGTATCGACGATCTGGAGCCCGACAGAATTGCGCTTGAGAATCTCCTCGGCGAGACCACGGAACTCCTTTTCACCAAGACCACTAGCCGACGTCTCGCTCACGATTGAGCCACCCGATGGGAACAGCACATCAGCACGGACCTCGATAAACGGCGGTTTGTCGTTCCCCCCAAGGATGCCCTGAACAGGATCGAGATCGATACCCATGCTCGCAGCCGCTTCCATAGCGTTTGCAATCCATGTGGCCGATCGGTCCTGCTGTTCCCGCAATTGCGCGATCTCCTCGACAAGCCGAACCCGTTCCTCTTCTTTCGAAGCGAGCTGCTCAAGCATAGCTTGCATTTCCTTACGGACGTTCTCTACCTCTGACAATGCATCAGCCAGTGCGCTGACATCCGCTTTCAGTTGCTCGCTTGCTTTCAGCCTAGCAATGGCGCTGCGAACGGTTTCACTCAACGCCGCCGGGTCGTCTGGCAACACCTCCTGTGGGAGCGGAGCCAGCCCCAGCAAATTTCGAAGTTCGATGATCTGGCCCTTAAACGCATCCCCAGCGGGATTGATCATATAAACAAACATCACCACCCCCAAGATTGCAATAGAGATGATGAACAACGTCATGAAGAGATCGCTGATGCTCGGCCAAAAAGAGACCTGGCGGACGCTGTCTTCGTCACTAATCATCAGTTAGATCGCCAAAGTCCCAGCCGCTCAACTCTTGGATCCAAAAAAGCGCTTGAAAGCATTGCTCTGGTGTAGTTCCGAAACCTTGTTCAAAGCAGGCACCAATAACGCCAACTCATCGGCCAGCCTTTGTTGCTCTGCTCCAGCAGCGGCCGTAGTAGCCGCCAGAGCCTCCGCGACGGTGCGCCCTTGTTCGAGCAACTGATCGAGATCACGATGCAAAGAGGTACCAGTGACATGGAGCTGGCTAGCCTCAGGAAGCCAGAGCGTCCACTGAGCGCCGACCGCTTCCGCGCGCTGAATCAGCGACTCAATGCGCACACCAGTGTCTCGTTGATCGCTTACCAGCTTGTCCAGTGCCGGATGCAGGATACCGAGACTGCTCGCAAGCTCATCTAGTCGCTTCGTTGTATCAGCACAGGTCCCCCGCATACCAGTCAGCATCTGACGTGTATTATCCACCAGGGCTTGGATGCCGTTCACCTGATCAGCCGCCGCGACGATCGCACGACGCGCGTTATCGATGATGTCGCGGGTCTCTCCAGAGTCCCGGACTGCTATCTCGACCCAGGTTTCCACCTGTTTAAGCTCATCGACCAATGCAGTGATGTTCGACAAGATCTGATTGAACCCGGTGTGTATCGGTGTGATGCTTGCTACTGCCGTGTCAATGGCACGACTGAACTCCATGTACGCATGTCTCAACAGAGACTCGACTTGATTTGTGACAGAAACCACGCCGGCGCTGACATCTTTTGTTACCGCTGCGGCCGTGGCATCGCAAAGATCCTGGACTGATTGCGTCAACTGGATGATCGCATTGTTGGTATCCGCCTTGAGCGCACGATTTTCTTCCGCGATCGAATGCGCCGCCTGACGCAGAGGCTCTGCAGCTGAGTCGAGACGGGCCACGGCATCGGCACACGCCGCAGCCAACGCCTGCGACGCAGCTTCGGCGATGATTGTGCTCGCGGACTCACACGCTGCCGCCAACTGCGTCGGCAGTGTATCCACCGTAGTCTTCAGCAGCTGATGTGATTCAGCGACGTGTTTGGACAGCACCGTTCCAATGACTTTCATCTGCCCCGACGTTTTACTGACCTCGCTCGCAACAGCCTGAAGCCCGTCGAAACGTGCCACGATGGGAGAGGCCGCGCCTAAGTGGTCAGCGATAGTCGTACCGAGCACATCGAGCTTTGGATTAAGCTGATCCACACTTTTTACAAAATCCGCCGAGGCGCCCTGCAAGAGGGGAGCGTCCGTTTTGAACCCTGCCGCCGCGTCGCTGAGCTTCTGGACAAACCTATCGAAGTTACTCTGACTCGCAAGCATTTGCGCTGACAGTTCAGCGAGTTGTGACCTTATACCATTGAGCTCCCTCGCAAGCGAAGGGGGGGGGAAGCGCCGGAACAGATCCTCCATATCTAACTGGTCAAGCTCACCGGCGAGCATGCCTTTGTTGTGGGTATAAAACCCTCGTGCGAAGGCCACCACGACAGTCAGAATCAATGCGACGAGACTCGGCCAGAACGCATGACTGAGGCCATGTATCAAATTATCCGCGCGTCTGCGATTGTCCGGGCCGGAGACTGAAGCATCTGGCGATGCCGAGACGTTGAACTCACTCAAGACCGGTTTGATGCACCAGAGTGTTCCGGCGATTCCGCAGACTAAGAGCAGCCCCGTAATACCACCCGATAATATTGCTGATCGGCGTCGCGCCTCCCGACGAGCGGAGATCTGATGAAATTCATTGAGCGTGATGGCGCGGCCGGAACTTCGTGAATCAACTGCGGCACGCAGATGGTCGCCGAAGTGAAAATCATCTAACCGTTGTTCCTTCAACCATTGGCGGTACTCGGATGATGGTGTTCCATCAACCGGTAGATCGCCGAGCGCGTTACGTCCCCTCCGAACGGCATCGCGTTCGTCTTCGATGCCCCGATTCGCCACGAGTGCAGCTACGAAACCGAAAACACCAATGGCACCGACCCCCAATGATATCGAGATCGGCAGGGTTCCCAACCCTGATCCATCCATTCGACTACTCCAGGCTCATTTAACGTTCGACTCCGACGACCCAGACCTCGGCACGCCGGTTTCTTGCCCGGCCGGCCTCGGTGTCGTTAGTATCGACGGGCAGTTGCTCTCCCAACCCGGCCGTCACGGTCTTCACGCCTACTGCCGAGAGTCGATCGCTGACCTTTTGAGCCCGATCGATCGACAAACGCACGTTATCCGAATCAGTGCCCGTGTTGTCGGTGAAACCCAGGATCACGACCCGATTTCCTTGCTCGAGTTTGGCCTGCAAAGGCTGTCGAAGGCGTTGCACATCTGCCAATGCCTTCACATCCAACTCCGCCTCGTTTAAGGCGAAACGCAAACTTGTTGGAAACTGCTGCGCGCTGGTGACGTTACGCCCAACCGCTGTACCCAATGTTGACAGGATCAGGGGGTCGGCCGGGGGACCAGCTGGTCCACCGAGCAGTGTGAGGTCAGCGAAACCCGTCGATTTCACTGCGGATTGCCCCGCATCGGACGTCATGCAATTCACGAGGGACCGAGACAAGGGTCGGGATTGAGGTGACTGCGTAGCCAGGATGCGATAGGAGAGTGGATAGTTCTCGGTGCCAATCGAGAATGCGGTCGGTTTCAGAGCAGGGGCATCGGGTGACGGCTGGTAGGCCAGCGACTGCCCGACTGGGTGCCGCGTGAGCTGGTGATATAGCACAACGCTCAAGGCTTCGGGGTCCGCCTGCACTGTTGCGAACGGATCTTCGACGAGCGTCACGTTGATGGTCGGTGCCAGTCGCGTGATGACCTGCGCAGAAGCCGTATCGGTGCTCCAACGGTCCTGGCTTAGGTCGGTCACGGGAGCTGCCGGACGGGCGGAATGACCCAGCAGAGCGATAGCATCAAGGGCAATCACTGTCGCGTGATCGGAAGCGGTGATGACTTTGCCCGGGAAGCGCGCACTGAACTCGGCCTGGGTCTGTTGGTCCGGGGTCTGGTCGGCGACGACCACATCGGCTCGCTCTGCGAGCAGTGGGCGATAGGGGTCATCAAGATCCGCGATGCTAACCAGCACGCCGGGGGCGATCTCGGGGTCTTGGCTTGCAACAAACCAGTGCCGTTCATCCGACGACGGCCTGACGGCACTGTCGGCAACACACGTGTTCAACACCGGCAAAACCAACGCCTCCGCAAGTAGCGGATTGGTGGAAATGGTCACCGACGCCGACAAAGTCTCCAGACCATCTCGCGCCTCACCCAGCGCTGCTGCCAAACCGCCAGACAATTCCGGCGGTGGAGCCGGTGGGGGTGCCACTGGTGCGGCCAGCCGCTGCGCGCGTTTCAGACCCCGGTCCGCACTGACGAGCAGGCTCCGAAAGGCACGCTGCGCCTCCTCGTCGTCCGCCGGAGCAGCGGCCTGCGCAACCGATACGTCCTTCTTCAGCGCCACGTACTCACTTGCCAGTTGTCTGGCCATCGCCTGAGCACGGGCGCCTTTCGGATCAGCCCCCACCGCCTCGGTCACGGTTTGCTGTCGCTGTTCCAGATCGTCAAGCCGCGCGCTCAGACCGGGAACATCTGCGGTAGCCTTGGCAATGACGGCATTGCGCACGTCATTCCGCAGGCTCAGGCTCTCATCCTCGAGTGCCTCCCACACGCGACCCGGATCGACCGGTTTCGGGGCGGCCACCTCTAGGACCTTCAACCGATCGCCTAGACCGGAGAGCTCTGCCTGGAGCCGATCAAGGTCGCTGCGCCAACTCGTGCCTCCAAACAGCAACGACAGGATGAGCCCCAACATAGCCAGACCGACCACGCCGAAGACGCTCCAAAACGGCAACGGATTGCGCTCCCGCAGCGCCGTCAACAGCGGTACCGACCGGCGCCATTGGGCGCAATCCGGATGACTGAGTGGGCATGCACCTGGCGCGTCGATCAACACCGCCCGGGTGCGGGCATGAGGACACTGGCCGTCCGGCTCTTCACAGCGGAAATAGCGGGGCACGTCAGTCCGCCAATGGCTTCAGTAGCGTCAACATGCTGTCCCAGCGCTGGTATTCCGGGGAGGTCGGACTACCATGCTCCTGTATCAGTTCAGCACGTCGCTTTCGGAGCAAATCGTTGAGCCAACCCCTCTCACGGCGGGCTAGCACGTCGGTCAAACGTGCGTGAAGTGCATCCATGTGCGGACGATCCGGGTTCGCGATGGCCGTCGCAACTGTGGTACCGTGTCGATCGGCATGAACCCCATCATCCTCTTCACGGATGAGAAATACACCGTGTTCATCGACCTTCAGTACACCCACCTCCGGAATGCCTCCAAGCCAGATTTCCGCCTCGTAGCGCAACCGCATCGTTTCAGCGTCTAGGAGGAACAGGTCGGGGCGCCGGTCCTGTTCTCCGTCTGGGTCAATGTTGCAGAAGTAGCGCGTGTCGGCACTGCCGACGGTACTTTTGTACCTGTCACGTAGCGATGCAACCACCTCCAAGCGGCGAGCAGCGAGCCAGTAGTCCATCGTGAGCAGTCTGATCTGCCCAGGGTCGTCATGCTTGAAAACCTCGATGCGATGAGCCTTCCCCGCAGGAGTTGCCGCAAAAAAGATCTCCTCAAGCTTCACGGCAAAAGCATGCTGCGGCAAGCCGAACAACAGGACCCGCCGTGGCATGCTCGGTACCTCGGTGCCTGCACCCAGGATCTCGATCGGTTCCGCGTCGCTGCGGAGGCGTGCACACACCGCAGCCTGGCTCAGAAAACTGTCGACTTCTGCAAGAAACGCTTTTGGATTCTCCGCGTGGCGCTTCTGCAGGATGTCCAGCACTGAGTCCTCGAGGATCCGTGTTCCATGACCATTGGCCGCATAGTCCGTATGGATCTGCTCTGCCAACTGCAATGCAAGGCGCCGCAGGCGGTCTTCTATAGCGGGCAGCGCGTCGTCTCGCATCGCCGCGAGGGGCTGTTGGTCACCAATCGCCTGAAGGATATCCGCGCGCATCAGGGCCGCTGCGGTCTGCTGATGCTGCCCATGACAACGCAACCAGTTGAGGAACGTATCCAGGGCAGCCGGGGCGAATTCATACCGGTTCGCGGTGATGGTCTTTTTCAGGGCGCGCAATTCCTGATCGATCTGATCGCGTTCCCGCTGGACAGTATCGATAAGCCCCATTAGCGCCTGCTGTACGGCCAGGAAGCGGTTCTGTACCTGGGGCAACTGGCCCGCCATTTGATTGATGAAACTGCGGTCCAATTCGGCCAGGCGGCGCCTAATATCCGATACGTGTATAACACTGCAATCGGTCGCGTGGGCGTTAATCAGGGCCGTACGTCGGCCGCTAAACCTAGCGCTGAGCAAGGTGAGCTTGTCCCACTCAAGGCGGCGGGCCTCGATGATCCGCTGCGGCCGGTCCCCGCTCTTATCATCCGCCGCAGGCAAGGCCCCATCCCGCTTCAACTGCGCTCCGAGTTCCCCTAGGACCTGGGGCACACGCGCCAACGCGAGGGGCTGGTTGTGGTCCAGCCAGTGGCGAGTCAAGGCCGTCTCCAACCGGCTCACCGCTTCCGCCACCCGGACTCCCTGGTCTCCTTGACGTTGACTGACCAATGCATCCATACCGCCCTGCTCGAACCTGGTGACGTAAAATTCCTCGAACGCCCGTTCGATATCCTGCAAGGTCGGCGGGGCCGCGGCGCGCGCTAGCCCGGTGGCCTGTTCAGCTAGGGCAGTACGCAGACGTTGCGTAAGAGCCTCGGCCTTGGGCGCAGGTCTTCGCACGTCTTCGATCTCCGCCAGCAGACCACTCACCACGCCGCGGGTCATCGTCCCAGCGCTATCCTGAAGTACGTCAACATATCCGCTGGTATCCTGCCAGTGGTTGTACACCATTTGGCGTAGCACGCTCACCAGTAGGTCCAGCGCCAGCAGGGTCTTGAGCTTCTCGGTTGGCACCTCCCACCGGCGCATGCCGAAGGCACTGAACCGGTAGCTGCGCTCAGGTCTCTTCAAGGGCTCGCCGGGATAGGTGGTGAGGATGTCCTCGCCGGTCAACATCTTCTGGGCGTCCGTACCCATCTGCCCGAAACGCCATGCAACGATGCGCTCAAAGCAGGCCTCCGCGACCACACGCAACTGTGTCTCGAGCGGCATCCTCAAGTTAGCGCTATTTAGAGGAGCGGTCAGCACGACCTGGATCACGGGTTCGGCACCCTCGAACCGTCCAGGGGCAATGTCGTTGCCGAGAAGCGTCGGTTGCAGGCGGCCACAGATTAGGGCGTTAAGGTCGCGTAGCCCTGTGAATTGGTTTTGAAAGAAATAGCCGACGCTAGCGCCCTGGGGGTCGGTATCGGTGACAAAGACATACACAAAAATTGGGAACTGGTCAGCACCGCCGCTGGGATACTTGGAACGGATCAGCGTGATTAGGTCGATGAGCCCGCCACTTCCAGTGCCACCACCGAGGGTTGCGAACAGGTGAAAGGAACACTGGTCGTATCGCCCGTTGGTGAGCGCGCCAACCTTGCCGGAGACCGCATCGCGAACGGCTGCGGCATTCTGCGCGAACAAAAGCCGACCGAATCGCCGCCTTTGGTTGGCGCCTTTGATCTCGGCCTTGCCAAGGAAGGCATCGATGATAGCCGGATCCCCAATCCAGGGGTTGATGTCCCGACGCGCGGCCAGATCGCCGATATTGCCCACTGAAGGCCGGTCGAAGATCAGCCAATCGCTCGATGGCAGGTCCAGGTACTGCCCGAACAAGCTCCATGTGGATCGTTCGTTGCGAACATCGTCGCTTGAATCTATAGCAAGGAACGCAAGACGCACGTCTATTGCTTCGAGCGCCGCAACATCTCGCGCCCGCTGCATCATAACCTTTCGCAGCTCGCCAAGCGTGCGCCCACCCTGCCCGCCGAGGCCGATGAACAGATGGTTCTTCATGTCAGTCTCTTCCTTCAGACCTTGGGGTGTACGCGAATGTCGGTGACAGCCACGATGGGGACAATGAGAATATGTAGAGCGATGAACACCCAAAACACCGTAGCCAAGAGAGTCCGTAACTCTGCCATGCCTTCGGTCAATTTCGGCGTCGCATCACTGATCGCAGCCTGCACTTGGCTCGTCACGGCATAGGCCACCCAGGGGTTGTTATCCGTGACCGTCAGCGGAAATGCCCCGGCGGAGACCGCAGACAAGGTCTCCTGAGCCACATCATCCGGGTTACGCATCTCGCAGGGTGCACCGGGGCCAAGCGGCCCGGAGCGGATCAGCGGGCACTGGACAAGCGCAGCGGCCGTCTGGGCGAGGATCGTCAAGTCACGGCGATCTCGCAGGGTCATCTCGTTATCAGCTGACCCTGAGGGCAACCCCAACTGCTGCTGAGCGGTCACGAAGATGTCGTACAGCAGAGCTGGATCGGTCGCGGTCTTCTGGGGTAGTGAAGCCGCCTGCAGCTGGAGCCATGAGCCAGCGCGGCCGGCACCGAGCCAGAACAGGGTGGAGGCGGCGATGAAAAGTGCCGCGGTGATTCCGAAGATCGCCATGCCGGGTCGGCTGAGCAGCCCCCAGCGTGCGTTCCAGGCCAGGCCCCATATCCAGTAAAGAACCACTAGCGACAGCAGGAAGGCGAGGAACGTCCAAACAAGAACGGGGACATCCAGCCTCGAAAAAACAAGCTGATAGACGAAATTTAGTGAGTCGAAGTAAGTCATGGTCCTTGTCACCATCCAGGAGCGGGGTCCTCTGAACGAATAGCCGACGGCATGGGATTGACCCATGACTGGTAGGCATTATATACCCAGGCACCCGAGATCCACGCCGAGCAGGCCGGGCCTTCTGCGCCGAGACAGAGCCTTCCGCTCATACAACCATCCGTCGTTGGTCACCTGCATATCTGCTCCTCCTGCAATCCGCCGCGGGCGCGCTCCTGCCGACGCCGCTGCACACCGATCGGGATCGGCCCATCCCATCGCCACGTTCACACCCCCGCCGCTACCCGAAACCCCTCGAACCGCTCCGCCAGGTAGTCCCGATTCGGCCGATCCTCCTCATGTCTCGGCAACCGAATCCGCTGCCCGTGATACCCCTTGATCGCCTGCTCCAAGGTCGGTCCGTCGCGCTGCTTGAGCACCGCAGGGGCGACCACCACGCGCCCATCCGGATCGACACCCAGCAGGTTACGGTCATAGGCGCCATGGTGCAGGGACGACAGGCAGAGCCCATTGGGGACCTCGGGCCGGCCGCGATCGTCGCGATCCGGGATGATCTGCGCCGCCTCAAGTAGCCCAGCGATCGGCAACCCCGAGATCGCACAGCGCCGGTCGTAGGCGCCGAGCACCAGCTCGCGGAACTCGCCCTGGTGCAGCCGGACCTTGGCCTCGACGGTGGTGTAGCGCCGATCGAGCGGTGGGGCCGGGAGACGGATCTCCGGGGAGCGGCCTGCGAGCTCATGCGCACTCCCGACGGCCACGGTGCAGCGCAACGCATGCGGGTACCAGTCGGTCAGGTAGCAGGGGAACAGGATGTCGTAGACGCCGGGAACCAGCGCATAGCAGTAGATCAGCGGGGTCTGATCCTCGAACGCCTCACGCAGGGCGGTGTTGTCCCGAGTGTCCGGGTCCTCGCCCTGGAAGGCATAGATGAAGTCGCCGTCGTCGCCCAAGGCATCGTCGTAGCGCGCGGTGCGCCCACGCTTGGGCTTGGTGGTCTTGATGCTCAACACGCCGCGGCGCATCTGCGCCGGGCGGTGGATCCCGCGCGGGGTGCTCCCGAGATGGATGTGCTCGCCCTGCACGTGGAAGCCCTCCTGGATCGCGCCCCACGGCACCGCGCCGCCGTGCTGATCCAGCAGGCGGCGGCACCGCGCGAACGCGGCCGTGCGAATCTCGGCATCCCGGTTGATCACACCATCCGAGCTCTCTGCGTCCGTCCCCGGGCGGGGACGCTCATCCGTGGGTCAAGCGTACACCATCACTCCATGACTGGCGATGCTAAAACGACGCGCCGTGCCTCCTGTCCACCAGGCCCAGGCGAATCCCGATCTCGGCACGGAGCGCCTCGGCAAATGCCTGCCTCACCTCGACCCAAGGTCGGCTCACGATGGTGATCGGCGCCGGACTCGGAAAGTCCTTGAACCAAGGCCCGTAGGACGGCCTCAGCACCTGCTCGCGCTCGGCGGCGAGCACTGCGAGGTCCGCGCGCTTGACCTCGGGCGGCTCAGGATGAATGAGGCCGAAGACCTCGGCCACCACGGCGGTGATGCGCAACTCCACGGCTTTGTACTCCGGAAGCACCTGTTTCAGCGGGCTCACCATATCGCCGATGTTCGCCTCGGCGGCATCGTGCAGCAGCCCGTCCAGACGCAGCGCCGGGGGCAGCAGCTCGGCGACGTGGAGCGAATGTTGGGCGACGCTGTAGGGGAACAAAGCCGCGCCGTTGAAGCGGTTCATGAGCGACAGGGAATGGACGATGTCCTCCAGGCACACCATCTCGGGTTGGGGATCGCGCAGATCGAAGGCGATGCCGGTGTAGGTGGATGTGGACGGGCACGGTGGTCATGAGTCGCGCGCAGGCCTCAGTTCAGCGTCTGGTTGTCTTGGCATTTTGCCACCGGGCGCCTCCCGGCCCGGCGATGCGTGGCCGTCGCGAACACGACGGTCGGTGCCGCACACATGAGATCATCCCGTCCTCATGCCGGCATCGCCTTACCGAACCGATCCAGCTGGCTCAGGTCACCGCCGGGCATTGGTGCAGGTAGGAAGCATCCGAGAGTTGGCGCAGGACGAACTCGGCCACATCCGCCCGGCTGACGAGTCCGGCCATCAAGGTGGGGTCAGTGCCGCTGAGATAGTCGCCGGTGCGCGGTCCGTCACCGAGCCCGCCGGGACGCACGATGGTCCAGTCCAGGCCGCTCGCCCGAATGAGGCGCTCCTGTTCCGTCTTGGCCGCGATGATGGGTTGCAACACCGTATCCATGGCCTGCCGGAACTGCTCACTGACCTGCTCGCGACTGTCGCCGACCCCGAGCGAGGTCACGGCGACGAGCCGGCGCACCCCGTTGGTCTGCATGGCCTTGAGGATGCGCTGCGTGCCGTGCGCCTCGACCGGCTCGGCGCCGACCCCGGAGCCCAGTGCGCAGATCACGGCATCTGCTCCCTGAACACAGCGGCTGGTCGCCTCCTGATCCAGAACATCTCCGCACACCACGGTCAAGCCGCTTTGCGCCTCGATCTTGGCGGGGTCGCGCACCAGTGCGGTCACGGTGTGACCGGACGCGAGAGCCTGCTCCAAAACCTGTCGGCCGGTTCCACCGGTCGCGCCAAAGAGTGCGATCTGCATGCTCGGATGTCCTCGAGGTCTGTGGTTGATCGAAACAGTCGCCGGAGCGGAGCGCCCGGCGACCTTGGGCATGATAACGCCCGGGATCGGCAACCATCCGTCACATCCCGCTCAATCCCGCGGGAAATACTGCTTCGATCCGCTCTCCCGCACGCAGTAGATCCCGCCCCGTGGTCCCGTGCAGAGGCGCCCCGAGTCACACGGACAGGCACCCGAGCTCGGCTTCGCGGGCACGGCGGTCGCCCCGCCGTCGCGCCAATCCCAGGGCGCAATCGGCCGCGGGTCGGCCCAGAGTCCGACCCCATCCCGCCGAGCCGCCTTCTCGGCCGCCGCGTAGAGCCCGCGGTCGCTCGGAGACTGCTCGCCCGCGTACTCGCGGTACCACCAGGCGTAGCCGGCGCGCACCAGTGCCAGGTTCATATCGGCCCCGTCGAGCATGATCTTGCCGACGAGCCGATCGTAGCGATCGCGCTTGTGCCAATCGACGGCCACGGTCTCGCCGCCGACCAGCGACGACAGGACGCGCTTGGATTTGGCCCCGAAGGGCTGTTTGCTCTCGGGAGCGTCGATACCGGCTAGACGCACCCGGTGCGTGCGCTTGCGCGCATCGAGCACCTCGACGGTATCGCCGTCGAGGATTCGGACGACCGTGCCGACGAGGGTGTCGGCATGGGCTGGCGGGGAGATCGGGAGGGTCAGGACAAGGAGGGCAGGGAGCAAACGCAGGAGCGAAAGGGACACGACGTACCCCGGACAGCGGGCATGGGTACCTTGGAGGGTAGACCAGTCCGCTACGGGGACGGGTGAACAGATTCACGCAAACGTCAGTCGGGCCGTCGAAGCCAGAATAGGCGGCTCATTCCGGGGCGAGGTTCGGGTTTTGGGCCAACTTGTCCGCTCGAACGCCCTCGGAACACAGTGACGCCTAGTCAACGACCACGCCTGGGAGCGAACAGGCGCCTCATGGATCATGTGTTGATCCGCCTAAAATCCAGTCTCAATGCGAATAACTTGGCTCAATGCGAATAACTTGTTCGATCACTACAATATGGATTGATGCAGGTAATACGTTTCACCATTAAACTTGAAAGAGCCTAGCAGTGCATGAACTTCAGAGATTTCCTTGCATAAGACAAACCCTGGAAGTTCAGGAATCATTATGCATCCATCTTCCGTGACCGCGTCGACATTATTCGCCTCTAATGCCTTTCGAGCCCAAGCAACAGTCTGATTAGATATTCGAATGCTCATAAGCTCTACGACTTTGGCTATTTCCGAGCCACGGCGGGAAGGCTGCGGGCGGTATCGTCCGATGTCGACCACCCACTCCGGTAGCGTCGTCTTAATCCCCTTAAAAGCGGGTCTCAGATCAAACGCCGATCGAGTACCAGGGGAACACCATCATCGGTCTTAATCCCCTTAAAAGCGGGTCTCAGATCAAACCATCTCGATTTCGCGCCCCGCTTCGACGCGGAAGTCTTAATCCCCTTAAAAGCGGGTCTCAGATCAAACGCAGCAAACTTCCTTACCATAACCAACTCCTCCCGTCTTAATCCCCTTAAAAGCGGGTCTCAGATCAAACCCGGCGTAGGAAACCCTTCCAGCGCCGCGTGCGGCGTCTTAATCCCCTTAAAAGCGGGTCTCAGATCAAACACCCTAGATCCGTTACAATGCATTACCGCGCATAAAGTCTTAATCCCCTTAAAAGCGGGTCTCAGATCAAACCGCGTCGACCTGCCTATTAAGGTTTGCCAGTCTGCGTCTTAATCCCCTTAAAAGCGGGTCTCAGATCAAACAGGTGGAGGCAAGGATGCAGGGGTGGATCGGGTGTCTTAATCCCCTTAAAAGCGGGTCTCAGATCAAACTCTTCCTGGGTTCGCGTCCGGGCGGCGTCATCAGGTCTTAATCCCCTTAAAAGCGGGTCTCAGATCAAACGCGAGCAGCTCCCTGCTGGCCGCACCGAGCGGACGTCTTAATCCCCTTAAAAGCGGGTCTCAGATCAAACCGTGCGGCTACGCCGCCACCTGCCCTCCTCCTCGTCTTAATCCCCTTAAAAGCGGGTCTCAGATCAAACACGCCGCACTGACGATCAACAACCGCGCCCTCCGTCTTAATCCCCTTAAAAGCGGGTCTCAGATCAAACAAATAACATGGTTCAAGGACGACTTCGAAGCGGCGGTCTTAATCCCCTTAAAAGCGGGTCTCAGATCAAACCAATAATAGTCAATAAATCAAACATTTTAGAATTGTCTTAATCCCCTTAAAAGCGGGTCTCAGATCAAACATCCACCGCGCAATAACCAATATCCAACTAAATGTCTTAATCCCCTTAAAAGCGGGTCTCAGATCAAACCTAGTCCTGTTGATGGTAAGTCTAATAATTTAACTGTCTTAATCCCCTTAAAAGCGGGTCTCAGATCAAACACAACATGAGTATCGAATGCCATTTGCGGAACTGGTCTTAATCCCCTTAAAAGCGGGTCTCAGATCAAACCTTTCTTCTATATCGTGCCCCTCCAATAACAGGCCGTCTTAATCCCCTTAAAAGCGGGTCTCAGATCAAACGAACAATTACGCGCTTCCGACGCATTGGGCTTCGTCTTAATCCCCTTAAAAGCGGGTCTCAGATCAAACGCGCTTACCATTTCCCATCGGTCACTCCAGCATGTCTTAATCCCCTTAAAAGCGGGTCTCAGATCAAACACCGATCTGCGCCCGATAAGAGATCATCGGGTCGGTCTTAATCCCCTTAAAAGCGGGTCTCAGATCAAACCCGGGCTGACGGCGAAGACGGCGTCTCTTATTGTCTTAATCCCCTTAAAAGCGGGTCTCAGATCAAACGCCGCGATGGCGATGACCCTCGGCGTCTCCCTGGTGTCTTAATCCCCTTAAAAGCGGGTCTCAGATCAAACCAAGTCTGGCTGCCGAGATCGAGGCCCTTAAGGCTCAGTCTTAATCCCCTTAAAAGCGGGTCTCAGATCAAACTCTTGACCGCGCTCTTAAGCGCATAGCTCAACTCGTCTTAATCCCCTTAAAAGCGGGTCTCAGATCAAACCCGTCGGCCTTGGGCTGCTCGTCGCGACCGGCCTTGTCTTAATCCCCTTAAAAGCGGGTCTCAGATCAAACGGTTACACCCGTACTCTCGGCTGAAAAAGCCGAGTCTTAATCCCCTTAAAAGCGGGTCTCAGATCAAACCGCAGCTTGATCCCTTCCTTGCTCCAGGCGCCTAGGTCTTAATCCCCTTAAAAGCGGGTCTCAGATCAAACCGAACGGGGCCGGTGCTTGGAGTGTCAGGAGCGGGTCTTAATCCCCTTAAAAGCGGGTCTCAGATCAAACGAACCGGTTCTCGCGCTCGATGCTCGTTGCGTGTCTTAATCCCCTTAAAAGCGGGTCTCAGATCAAACCAATCAAGCGGCGATGCGGGCGCGGGGGAGAAGTCTTAATCCCCTTAAAAGCGGGTCTCAGATCAAACTTCAACTCAGCGCCATAGGGGATGTTCGAATCCCGTCTTAATCCCCTTAAAAGCGGGTCTCAGATCAAACCCGGTATAGGTGCCGGCAGCAATCGCCGACCAGCGTCTTAATCCCCTTAAAAGCGGGTCTCAGATCAAACCGGCGAGGCACGACGCATCGTATCCTTGGACGGCGTCTTAATCCCCTTAAAAGCGGGTCTCAGATCAAACTGTTCAACGAGATCAACCGGTTGACCGGGGAGGTCTTAATCCCCTTAAAAGCGGGTCTCAGATCAAACCAAGGTATTCCGGGGCAATGGGCCGAGGATTCGGCGTCTTAATCCCCTTAAAAGCGGGTCTCAGATCAAACATACCCGTCTTCCGCGACCCGCACGGCAATGCCGTCTTAATCCCCTTAAAAGCGGGTCTCAGATCAAACGGGGGGACCGGATCGACTCGGCCTATTGGATCGGTCTTAATCCCCTTAAAAGCGGGTCTCAGATCAAACGTCATCGGCGTCTCAGGCAGACTGGAGACGGCGTGTCTTAATCCCCTTAAAAGCGGGTCTCAGATCAAACGAAAGACCAGAAGATTACCGACCTGTACGCGGTCTTAATCCCCTTAAAAGCGGGTCTCAGATCAAACCGAGCGGTGCTTGGCTGTCGACGGCCTACCTCGCGTCTTAATCCCCTTAAAAGCGGGTCTCAGATCAAACCGCTCCCCGAAGGCGCAACCATCCGCTGGATGGAGGTCTTAATCCCCTTAAAAGCGGGTCTCAGATCAAACATCCAGTCCGCGATCGGGGTCGGGCGTCTTGTGTGTCTTAATCCCCTTAAAAGCGGGTCTCAGATCAAACTACCCGCACTCGAGCGGGGCCTGGCTGTCTACTTCGTGTCTTAATCCCCTTAAAAGCGGGTCTCAGATCAAACAATGTATCAAGGATGATACGTTCACCCAAGTACGTCTTAATCCCCTTAAAAGCGGGTCTCAGATCAAACATTATCGCAATTTCGCTTCCCGGTGTGGATTGGGCGTCTTAATCCCCTTAAAAGCGGGTCTCAGATCAAACCAGTCCCTACGGGCGTATGCGCGTCGCAAGGGCTTGTCTTAATCCCCTTAAAAGCGGGTCTCAGATCAAACCTACCAGGAGTACGCAACCAGGCTCGTGCTCGTCGTCTTAATCCCCTTAAAAGCGGGTCTCAGATCAAACAGAGTAGAGCCTTCGGAAAGGGACTGGCTATCGCTGTCTTAATCCCCTTAAAAGCGGGTCTCAGATCAAACCCCGGAGATAAGAGCCTTGCCCCAAGCGATGGCGTCTTAATCCCCTTAAAAGCGGGTCTCAGATCAAACATGTGTAACCCCGACGCTCTGTTGATTGCTGGTTCGGTCTTAATCCCCTTAAAAGCGGGTCTCAGATCAAACAATTCTGGGTCCTCCGGTGCGCGATTACCGGGGGTCTTAATCCCCTTAAAAGCGGGTCTCAGATCAAACGATGTACTGGAATTGGAGCGGGCCGCGTCCGACTGTCTTAATCCCCTTAAAAGCGGGTCTCAGATCAAACCCAGCGAGAGCCGGTGCTAGGCCCGTCAGGCCCTGTCTTAATCCCCTTAAAAGCGGGTCTCAGATCAAACGCCGCTTACGAAGGTTACTACCAGGCGTCCTGTCGTCTTAATCCCCTTAAAAGCGGGTCTCAGATCAAACCACGTTTGGTGTTATCTCTCGTCGCGCCAGCCCTGTCTTAATCCCCTTAAAAGCGGGTCTCAGATCAAACGCAGGTCTCGCGACGTTTGAAGCGACGTTCGGCGGTCTTAATCCCCTTAAAAGCGGGTCTCAGATCAAACAATCACAACTAGTGGCTGCGCCAGTTCATATGGGTCTTAATCCCCTTAAAAGCGGGTCTCAGATCAAACACATGAGGAGTCTGGTCCATACGATTCGTATGTACCGTCTTAATCCCCTTAAAAGCGGGTCTCAGATCAAACAGTACTGCCGCTCCGGTGGCAGTACCTCGTCGAAGTCTTAATCCCCTTAAAAGCGGGTCTCAGATCAAACATAATGAACAGGCTCATCGACCCCAACGATCTCGGTCTTAATCCCCTTAAAAGCGGGTCTCAGATCAAACCTAGGGGCCTGGAGCATCGATATGAATGCTAGTGTCTTAATCCCCTTAAAAGCGGGTCTCAGATCAAACGCTACGGCTGCATGGGTGGCTCTCGCCATTACGGGTCTTAATCCCCTTAAAAGCGGGTCTCAGATCAAACATTGGATTACGCTCTTCGTCGTATTTAGGCTCTCCGTCTTAATCCCCTTAAAAGCGGGTCTCAGATCAAACTTGGTGGAGTCATTGCCAATACCTTTGGAGCATTGTGTCTTAATCCCCTTAAAAGCGGGTCTCAGATCAAACCGGTAGGCACTTTCAAATAAACAACCTGGCTCATGGGTCTTAATCCCCTTAAAAGCGGGTCTCAGATCAAACGGCGTAGCCGGCGCGCACCAGAGCCAGATTCACAGTCTTAATCCCCTTAAAAGCGGGTCTCAGATCAAACGGCAGGAGACATTCATGAACGAGCAGCCGCTTAACGGTCTTAATCCCCTTAAAAGCGGGTCTCAGATCAAACCCTCGACTTCTGCCAGCGCTGCGCGAGTGCCGAATGGTCTTAATCCCCTTAAAAGCGGGTCTCAGATCAAACTTTTGGTGTCGCGGCGATAGTTCTCCTTGTTATTGTCTTAATCCCCTTAAAAGCGGGTCTCAGATCAAACCGTGTGTACACGCACACGCAAGGTGCGCGTAAAGTCTTAATCCCCTTAAAAGCGGGTCTCAGATCAAACATTGTTTGTCCGCGCCCTACGGGCGCGATTCCGGGTCTTAATCCCCTTAAAAGCGGGTCTCAGATCAAACGGCCGCCCCGACTGCTGCCCCGCAGCAGGCTCGCGTCTTAATCCCCTTAAAAGCGGGTCTCAGATCAAACCCCGAGGACGACGCTCCACAAGGAGACCCCAAGGGTCTTAATCCCCTTAAAAGCGGGTCTCAGATCAAACGCCTCGGCCCGTATAACAAAGGACGGATTTACCCTGTCTTAATCCCCTTAAAAGCGGGTCTCAGATCAAACCATGTGTGGCCGTTACGTACAATCTTCGTCGCCAGATGTCTTAATCCCCTTAAAAGCGGGTCTCAGATCAAACAAAGACCGAAAGGCAATCACCGCACCGCAGGCGGAGTCTTAATCCCCTTAAAAGCGGGTCTCAGATCAAACAGTTGTAGTACCAATCATGGCGGTTGAGTTGGTCCGTCTTAATCCCCTTAAAAGCGGGTCTCAGATCAAACGGCCCTCAACCTCGAGACCACCCTGGGCGAGGCCGTCTTAATCCCCTTAAAAGCGGGTCTCAGATCAAACCAGCAAAGGACAACTAAACGAGCGGTTCCTGGCTGTCTTAATCCCCTTAAAAGCGGGTCTCAGATCAAACGTGGGCTAACAAAAACTAACTCTCCAACTCATGTTGTCTTAATCCCCTTAAAAGCGGGTCTCAGATCAAACGCGAACGCGACAGCCTACACGGCGCTTAACAAGGGTCTTAATCCCCTTAAAAGCGGGTCTCAGATCAAACCATCAAAACGAAGGGGCTTGCGCGTTGGGCTCCAGGTCTTAATCCCCTTAAAAGCGGGTCTCAGATCAAACAAATCCGGACGATTGAGTGGCTCGGAATGTAGCGTCTTAATCCCCTTAAAAGCGGGTCTCAGATCAAACCGGCAGTCCGGCGGGGCCTGGTCCCATGCCCCGCGGGTCTTAATCCCCTTAAAAGCGGGTCTCAGATCAAACAACGTGTATCACTGGCTCGGCGGGAATGGCGACGTCTTAATCCCCTTAAAAGCGGGTCTCAGATCAAACAATTAGGGTGGACATTCCGGTATGGGCCGGTGTCTTAATCCCCTTAAAAGCGGGTCTCAGATCAAACCGATCGCAACAGGACGTTGATGGACATGCGACTGTCTTAATCCCCTTAAAAGCGGGTCTCAGATCAAACGATGTCAGTCTCGTAATGCCGCAAACCTCCCTTGGTCTTAATCCCCTTAAAAGCGGGTCTCAGATCAAACGGGGTTCGGTGGGGTGTCGGTCAACACTGTGTTGTCTTAATCCCCTTAAAAGCGGGTCTCAGATCAAACGGTGGCCTACCTGATTACTGGTAGTGCTTTTCTTGTCTTAATCCCCTTAAAAGCGGGTCTCAGATCAAACCCGCAAGCGCCTTAGAAGCGCTCTGAGAGCGTGGTCTTAATCCCCTTAAAAGCGGGTCTCAGATCAAACCCGTTCGCGGGGCAACCACGTGGGCTGCTCGGCACGTCTTAATCCCCTTAAAAGCGGGTCTCAGATCAAACCGCCTGGAGTCTACTACTTGGAGCATTTCACATGCTGTCTTAATCCCCTTAAAAGCGGGTCTCAGATCAAACCTATGCCGTTGTACTCTTGGATGAATTGATGAACGTCTTAATCCCCTTAAAAGCGGGTCTCAGATCAAACCGCTGCGGGGGGCGGCACCGGCGACGCGCTCAGCGAGTCTTAATCCCCTTAAAAGCGGGTCTCAGATCAAACGCCAACCCAGGGCATGTCCTTCCAGTATTGGAAGGGTCTTAATCCCCTTAAAAGCGGGTCTCAGATCAAACGTCTATTGGGCGAGCGGTGCTCGTCTGATCGCCGTCTTAATCCCCTTAAAAGCGGGTCTCAGATCAAACGGTGCTGACTCTGCCTTTGAGCGAGGTGCTGGTAGTCTTAATCCCCTTAAAAGCGGGTCTCAGATCAAACGGCTGAGCCACCCCTGTTTAGCATCAAAATCCTGAGTCTTAATCCCCTTAAAAGCGGGTCTCAGATCAAACAAAGACATCCCAAGCCAGTACGAATGCAAGGCAGTCTTAATCCCCTTAAAAGCGGGTCTCAGATCAAACGGCTCAACGTTTCGTGACCCCATCAAGATCAAGGTGTTGCGACCTTGCCAATCCGGTTATCCACAGCCACGAAAACATTAGGTTACACATGCACATCTCGGGCCTAATTCTGGTTTCGGGAGCGACTCCTTGTCCCGACCTTGATATTACGCGATTTCTCCTCGGTTGCCATCCCTGGCCGTAGCCTTGCTCCATCAACACGAAACAGTACCTATGACCGGTCGTCCATGGCAGGCATCAAGTCCTTTAGATCTTCCCGTAAAGATGCAGTCTCGCGCCAACAGCACTGCGCGAGCGTGGTCGCGGTTGGATCTGAATCCAGTGCCTCGTCGCATTGCAAATCAGGCCAGTCGCGCCGGGCGTGCGCCCATGCGTGATAGAAGCGGTTGCGTCCGTCCTTGCCGAGGCGACAGCCGTCTTCGGCGCTGGTGGTGAAGTCCTGCGGACCCAGGACGGTATCGAGCAGACTGACAATCACCAGATCCACCGAGGGGCGTAGTGGCTCGATGAGATCGAGCACCAGGGATTCGCGCCCCGGCACCAGGTCGTGGAGCACACCACGCGCCGGGTCGAGGCCCTGCTGTTGGACGGCACCAAGCATCTCCCCGCCGAGCAGCGTATAGCCGAGCGACAGCAGCGCGTTCACCGGATCGCGGGGCGGACGCCGGTTGCGCCCGCGGAATTGCCAGTGCGCGGGCAGGCGGGTCGCCAACCATTGGTACCACGCTCGCGCGGCGGTGCCTTCATGTCCCATCAAAGCGGCGAGCGTCGGAGCCGTGTTCAGTTGACGACGAGCCTCCGCGAGCTGCTCGCCGAGCCGCGTGTCGGCTTGACGCGGGGCACTATCCGCTGACAGCACCGCGGCGGCACGGGCGTGGGCGTGGAGCTTGGCGATGAGGATGCGCCGAGCACAGGCCAGACGTCGCTCGGTCCGATCCGCTGCCCGGTGCTGAGCAGTGCGCAGCGCCACCGTGGATCCCAAGGCCGCGCTCATCCAAGCGGCGGCGCCGTGACCCCTGGAGGATTGCAGCACCGCCGGGATGCCGCGCTCGGCGAGGGCGCGCCAGACCTCGCAGCCGACCAAGGCACGTCCATGCACCACCACCAGCCCGAGCACGCCAAGCGGGATATGCCGGAGCGCTGCGTCGGGGCTTTCCAGGCGCAAGGCACGCCCGTCCAGTGTCAGGCGCGTGTCGCGGTTGTCGATGACGAGCATCAGATCGGCGTTCATGTCGGAAACTCCCTGTGATGGTCGGTTGCGGATGGTGCAGCCATGCGCCGCCAGCGTCCGGCGAGGACGGTTCGGGGTGGCCCGGTCTCGGTGTTGTCGCTCAGCAAGGCACCCTGCAGGACGCTGTGTCCGGCGCAGCGCAGCATGTCCGGCGCGCCCACCGGGTAGGCACGCAAGTCGTCTTCCTCGGGGTCGATCAGAGTCGCCAGGCGATCGAGCAGGCGATCGATGTCCGCGACGGTCCCTGCAACGAGAAAAACCGAGCGCTGGATGGCGATGGCCTCGGCCTGCAAAGCACGGTGCAGGCGCTGCAGGCGACGCGGGTGGGCGATGTCGTAAGCGATCAAGTACCAGCCGGGATGGTGCATCGGACAGATTCCGGTTCGCGACCGCTCAGGCGGCCAACAGCAGGTCGCTGGTCGCGACTGCGGCGCGCCCCTTGCCCCGCGCGAGGATCGGCCGTTGGGCCGCGACCCAGGCGAACAGCAGGTGGTCGCCGGCGAAGTCCAGATCCGCGCGGAGAGACTCGAAGAGCCGAGCCGCTTCGCCGTCGCTCATCCGGCATTCATGCACGGACAGTTGACCGTCCAAGCGCCATTCGCGCACACGCCGCAGGGCACGGCGGCGCACGCGGTCGTCGCTGATGTCGTAGGCAAAGAGTGCGGTGCGCTGCGGCATCGAAGTTCCTCGGGGTTTTGGGGTCCGGGTGCAGTTCAACGCAAACCGGCCTGGTTATCACGCCATGCAAGCTTGCGTGCCATAGGCATCGGCGAGGCTTTGGATACTCAAGGCCAGCCGACGGCGCGCGCTCGACCGTTGACGTGCGCAACCTTGCTCAAGCGCATCGACGCACTCCCGTGAAACGACCTGTCACCAAATGACTACGACCTGCGCTCGTTCCGGGACCTGATCGAGCCGCGGCACGATCTGACCGAGGCCGGAAGTGGAGCTCCCGCGGTTGATCAATGCTCTGCGCAAGCTCTCGGGCGCTCGGGCTCGCGAGTCATGCGATCGTCCGGTGGCCCCGCCGGACGTTCTCGACATGATGCAGGCGCCTACCGAGATGAATGGCTCGCCGGGTCTTGCAGCGCCGGAAGACCGAACGATGCCCCGAGATGGCGGGAGACAAAGAAACTCGGCAGGGGTGCGCTCCTCTTGCCTGTCGACCGGTATCCGACGCCCTCCTGTACAAGCTTGTCGCCCCGGACGGGATGCCTCGTGCGGTTCTCAATGTGCGCGACGCTTCGGTCGCCAGACGCGACCGGAGGCCCCCTTTCGAACCAAACCGCACCGGAGGAGTTGCACCATGACGTACGCAACCGCACGCAGCCCGCTCGTCCTGACTCTCCTCGGCGTGGGTCTTGTCCTAGCCACCAGCGCCGTCGACGCGGCGGGCAACCCGACCGTCGACCGGCGCCACGTGCGCGACCTCGCGCAGGATGCCGCGCTCGGCGCGGGCGAGCACTGGGCGCCCGCACCCCTCGACGAGGCGTTCGGTGCCGTGAACACCGTCAAGGACGTTGCCGCGGTTGCCGCAGGGACCGCTACCGTCCACGGCGTCGCGGGCAGCTCCGCCGCGACGATCTTGGGGACGCTGAACGTCGCTGGCGGCCCGCTGATCGTCGGCGGGGGCGCGGGGTTCGGTTTGGCTGGCCTGCAGGCCAAGTACCTCTACTCCGACTGCGCCGACCGGAATGCCTGCGACGCGGCGGCCGTATCCGGCTATGTCGGAGCCGGGGTGGGTACCGCGGCGGCGGTCGGCTTGGCCGGCACTTACGGTGTCGGCGCCGCCGGGTTGGCCGGCATCGGGACCCTCGTCGGCGGGGGCATGGCCGCCGGCGCGGTCACCTTGGTGGCGCTCCCGGCAGTGGGTGTGATCGCCTTCGGCGGCGGGGCCTATGCCCTCGCCGCTTGGCTCTTCGACTGACCCCGGCCCGTCCGGACGCTGCGCGGGTCCGCGCTGACTGCGCCGACACCGCTTCGCCGCGCCGGATCTCGATCTGCCCGGCGGCGAGAGGCGGGAAGTAATAGTTCGTGTCCCGATCACGCGAGCAGGCGATGACATAGCGCTCAACCCGGCGCTCGCCGAGCATGCCTGCAAAACTTAATGTAGTCAGTGACTCATGCGGCTCGACGTCTTTCGCGGTCTTGACCGAACAATAGTCGTGGTCGGTGAACGCCTTCTCGTTGCGCTCGTCATCTCAACACATCGAATAGGACACTCGGCGCCCGCACGCGGGCGCAACGGCAATCGCCCGGAGCGACCAATCCGTCGCGCTCTCCCCGCGCACGGCACGCTCGGACCACCTCGACGTTCAGCACTGGACATGACGCTTTCAGCCCGCGGTAGGCTGTGGCGTCAGCCTGCGTGAAACTCGCCTGCCCAATATGCAGCCGCTCCGGAAGCCTGTCTCGCAACTCATAGCCCAGGCAGTAGCCCATGGCCTTGCGCCCACGCAGGCGATCGAGTTGATGCCCGAGGCGAGAAATGTCCACAGCGCCCGGCGGCGCAGACCACGGCGGAAGTCGTAGGCAAACAGCGCGGCACGGTCCGGCATCGCGGCTCCCGTGACGATTGGTCCGGAGCCTTTGGCCGTCCTGCATTACGGCATAGGCAAGACTCACCTGAATCGGTCCGGTTCTCCGGGATCCGCAAGCTTGTGTTTCCGGAGTTGGCGGGCGCGCCTTTGGATACTGGCGGTCATCAGGAGCAATCGCTCCGTCTCCGCCGAGTCCATGGAACGCGATGCACGCCGAGACCCTTCGCTTCGAGCACTGGACGTACCGCCACATCGGCGATGCCGGTCTGAGCACCGCCGCCATGACGCTCTTGAGTCGCTTGTTGGCGCGCGAGCAGTTGGGCGGTGCGCGGGCGATCTTGGCGCGGTCCGCAGGCCAACCGCGTCAGCGCCAAACCCTCTACATCGATTTCGGTGGCCCGCTGGACATTCGCGGTCAATCAGTACCCTGGTGGGGTCTTTGGCTGGTTGAGGAGAGCGATCGCAAGCTGTTCTGCTATGCCGCCACCCACCCCGCAGCCTGGCAGCGGCCCCCCGGCGGGCGCGTGCTCAACCGGCTTGCGGTTCTGGATCCGCAGGCACCCTGGATCGACGCGCTGGCCATGCGACTGGCATCCCGTACGCTCGATACCCCGGCGGCTCGGATCGCCACCCCGGAGCGTCCCTCGGATGTTCGAATCCTGGCGCGGATCGAAGGCGCCCTGCTGCGCGCCGCCCTGAACGCCTTTGTCGAGTCGCTCGATCCCGAGATCTTGGCCGCGGTCCGGACCGAAGGCGCGACGACACCGGATGAGTTCAACGCTTACTGCGCAGGGGCCGCGCCCGAGCGCCGCAACCGGCTCCAGGCCGCACGGGCTTATCCTTGGTTTGCCGCCGCATTGCGCCGGGATTGGCGGCTGCGTCGCGCGGTGGTGGCCGGCGCGCCGCTCACCCGCACGCTCGCGGATCACTATCGTGTGCAGCCGCGCACCATCGAGCACACACGCGCCTTGGCCCGGCAACCGTCCGATCCGGCGGCACACGCAACCCTGCTCAAACGCCTCGACACGCTGCCGGCGGAGTATCTGCCCCGCAGCGAGGAGGACTGGCGCGTATTTCATGCGCTGGACGAGCCCTTGCGCGACCTCACCGAGGCGCTTGGCGTGCCGCTTCCGCAGCTGCTCAAGCCGCTGAGCAAGGGCTGGGCAATCGGACTGGCAAGCCTGACGGAAAACGCCGGCGGAGCGCTCGACGTGCAGGCCATCTTCGCCATGATGCAGGGGGCTTACCGCTATGGGATTCGCCCGGCGTTGCAGGCCTGGCGGATCGAGCATGGCGGAGTATCTGTGATTCCCCCCCAGGCCCCGCTGGCTGTCTTTGCGCTCTGGTTCGGGCGCTACGGTCTCGGGCGGCTGGCCGTGCTCGCCCGGCGCTGGCATGAGGACTTGAACCGCTTCAGCCTGGCGCGCGTGCAGGCCGTCGAGACCGCACCGGGGTTGCCGCAACCCGACGCACCTTTGGCCTGGCCGGCGCTGATCGCGGGTCGCCACAGCCATGGTCCCTATCACGTCATCGAACTGACCAGCCCGATCGCGTTGGAGCAGGAAGGCCATCAGCTCGAGCATTGCGTCGGCACCTATGCCGCCGTCTGTCTGGAAGGGGTCACCTTTATCTACGCGGTGCGCGACCGCTACGGCCGGCATTGTTCCACCTTCGAGGTCCGAGTGGCCGAGACCACCCCCGTGCTGATCCAGCATAAAGCGCTGCGCAACAGCGCGCCGCCGCAGGACGAGCAAGCCCTGGCGCTGCGCTTCATCGAACGGGTCTTGACGCGGGTGACACCGGCGCGTCTCGCGGCGGTGTGTGCCGAACGCCGGCGGCTGGCCGAACACGCCGTCGCCTCGCTCGATCGGCTGGCCATGCTCGACGATTTCGGGGCCTTGACCGGTCAAATCGATGAAGAAGATGCCGTCGCGCTGGCTCGCCTGACCGAAGGGCTGCACCCGGCCGAGGCACGCCGCGAGGGTATCGCGGCCTATCTCATGCGCAGCGGGGTGTTGGCGGGAGCCATCCCGGACGAGGCCGGGATGGCGTAAGCCGGCGGATATCGGTCAGGTCGGCAGGCGTTGAATGCGATATTCCTCGACGCGCGCGCCGCAGGCTCGCATCTGTTCGGCGGAGAGTTCCACACCGCGCAAGGTGGCCGGCAGATCCAGCGAGAGGTTCAGATAACGCGCCCCGCGCGTACAGACCTCGGCGGCGAGATTCACCGGCAGCGAGCCGATGAGGATGTCGCCGGGCGCGATGATGGTCGGATCGAGATGGTCAATGACCTCGTCGACGGTGATGCCTTCCTCGGCAGCCCAGTCGCGGGCACCGGGATGGCGGGAAACGAAGTAGGTGGTCATGGTCGTAAAGGCTCCTTCAATCCTGTGAGTCGAGGCATCAATCGGCCCCGGATCCAGACTGCGCGCAGACGGATCCGCTTTGGCCGTTCGCAAGCTTGCGATTCCGGACCCGTGTGCGTGTCGCGCGCATCCTCTGCACATTCAAGCGGTTTGTGCACGGGAGATCACGGATGGCGACCTATTCCAAAACCCTGGTGTTGCTCGCCAACTCCTGCAAAAACGGCGGTCGCTGCGTCGCGGGCAAGGAAGTGGTCAATGGCCGCGTCGGAGCCTGGGTGCGTCCGACCGGTGCAGGGTTCGGCGGAGCGCTCCAGCCCTTCGAGCAACGGCTGCACAACGGCACCTTGCCCGCCGTCCTGGATGTCGTCGAGGTCGCGTTGCGTCGCCCGGACCCGGTCGGCTTCCAGAGCGAGAACCACCGGATCGCATCCGGTCTGCCCTGGTCATACCGCGGGCGGCTCTCGCGCGCCGCGCTGCATCGGTTCGTCGATCCCTGCGCAACACTGTGGCTCAACGGCTTTTCGAGCGCGGGCGGCTGCAACGACCGCGTCCCGGAAAGCCAGCTCGACCGCCTCGACACGTCGCTCTGTTTCATCGGCCCCGTGACGGTCACACTGTCCGTCGGCGCAGGCAAGGTGCGCGCCCGTTTCCACTATCGGCAGGTGCAGCACGACATCTGCGTCACCGACCCGACGATCAAGGCCGCCTATGCGGCCTGCGCGGACGGTTGGTACCCTCTCGGCGAGGCGTTCATCTGCGCGAGCCTGGCGCCCGTCTGGAACGGCTACGCGTACAAACTGGCCGCCGCCATCATCACCCCGCAGGCAGACTGATATGACGTCGCAACTCTACACCATCGGCCATTCCGACCATCCGCCGGAGCGTTTTCTCGAACTGCTGCGCGCGCATGCCGTCACGGCGATCGCCGATGTGCGCTCCCGGCCTTACAGCCGACGCCATCCACAGTTCAATCGCGAGCCGTTGAAGGCAGCGCTGCAGGAGGCCGGCATCGCCTACGTCTACCTGGGTCGCGAATGCGGTGCGCGCGCGGACGATCCGGCCTGTTACGACCGTGGTCAAGTCCAGTACGAACGACTGGCCCGCACCGCACTGTTTCAGGCGGGGCTGTCACGCATCCGCGAGGGCGCAGCAGCCTTTCGTCTGGCGCTGATGTGCGCCGAGCGCGATCCCCTGGGCTGCCATCGCACTATCTTGGTCAGCCGCCACTTGGTCGACGCCGGACTGTGCGTCGAGCACATCCTGGCCGACGGCACGCTGGAGTCCCATGCGAAGGCGCTGGTGCGACTGCGCACGCAACTCGGCCTCGGTCAACCGGACCTCTTCAGCACGGATGCCGACCTCGATACCCTGGCGTATCGCCGTCAGGCCGAACGCATCGCCTATACGCAGGAACGGCCGACCGAGCCCGGCGGCACGCCGACGGAGGATATCCAATGAAGCTGTACACCATCGGTTTCACGCAGAAGCGCGCCGAGCAGTTCTTCTCTCTGTTGAGCCGGCACGGCGTCAAACGCGTGCTCGACATCCGTTTGAACAACCGCTCGCAGTTGGCCGGCTTCGCCAAACGCGACGATCTGGGCTATTTCCTGAAGGCGCTGTGCGGGATCGCGTACCTGGAGGTTCCGACCTTGGCGCCGACCTCCGAGATCCTCGCCGCCTACAAGCACAACGGCGGTGACTGGCCGACCTACGAGCGGCATTTTCTGGCGCTGCTCGAACAGCGGCGCGTGGCCGCGACTCTGGAATCCTCGCTGTTCGAGGACGCCTGTCTGCTATGCAGCGAACACCAACCGCATCATTGCCACCGCCGACTGGTCGCCGAGCATCTGTCGGCGCACTGGGACGGGATCGAGATCCGGCATCTGACCTGATCCCCGCCGCCGCGAGCCGGGATTCGGGGCCGCCACCGGCGCCATCACAAGCTTGCGCTCTCCGACGCGATGCCTCCTGCAAGGTTTACTCGTCCGGCCGCCGACGCGGTCATCGCCGTGAAGATCAACCCTGGAGACGCCTCCCCGATGAATGCCAACGCCTTGCTGACCGCCGTGACCACCGCGCTCGGCACCTCCGCAACCGGAACCATCACGCTGGCCACGATCCCCACGGCGGTGACCACCACCGTCCCGGCCGGCGGACTGGCAGGCTGGCTCGGCTTCACCACCACCACGACGACCACGGTCGTGGCCGCACCCGTGACCGTGTCGGTGGAGGCAGTGGTTGCCGTCGGGGCCCTGTTGGTCTGCGGCGGTTACCTTGCAGCGAAACATCTGCGCGGCGCGGCTGGCACCGACATCGCCACGCGCGACCCCTTCTGATCGACACGCCTGTCCGGCCTGTTCCGTTCCGGCTCCGGCGCGTGTGACGGCCTTTGCGCCGAAACGCGGAATCCGCATCGACATCGCCGAAGCAGGTGCGTTGCGCGTGCGCGTCACTCCCGCCCGGTGGCTCGCTTCAACAGTGCCGACGAGCAACGTTTAGGCCGACGCGACGGCGCTGCGCACCCGTGCGCGGACACAGCCGGTTGCGCCGCGCCCGGGGGTTGCAACCCGGCTGATCAAGTCCGGCGGATCTCGATCTGCTCCGGGTCCAGCGGCAGGAAGTAGTAGGCCGTTTCGCGATCGCGCGAGCGGGCGATGGCATAGCGCTCGGCCGGTCGCTCGCCGAGCGTGTGCTCGAGGGTCTTCTTGATCCGCGACTTGTGCGGCTCGAAATATTTCGCGGTCTTGAGGGGGAAGTAGTCGTGATCGGCGAATGCCTTCGCGATGCGGTCGAGATGACCGCTCATGGGATTGGCGACCCGACGCACGACCGTCTGGAACTCCTCGGCCATCGCACGACACGACCAATCCGTGGCGCTCTCCCCGCGCTGCGCACGCTCGGCCAGCCAGAGCAGGATCAGGAACTCCGTCTCGCCGAGGTCGAGGGCTTCATCGTCGGCCCACGCCTCGTAGGTGTCCGGGTTGAGGATCAGCCGGGGCGGTCGGAGGCCCCGGTTGGCCATGGCCACCACCTGCGTGAAACCGGCCTGCCCGGTGCGCAAGCGTTCGGGCAAGCCGTCGCGCAGCTGCACGAAGGGGATGCTGGCCAGATCCACATCGGCGTTGCGCGCATCGACGGTGATCTCCTTGTCGCCGCGTTTGCTGTGGATCGGATGCTCGTAGGGCGTGGGGTAGTAGAAGTCGCGGTTGGTCTCGTAGGGATCGGAAACCAGCACATGGGAGAGCCGATCCTGCGGACGCCCGTAGAGCGACAGGGCATAGCCGAGGTAGTAACCCATGGTCTTGCGCCCGCCGGCGATCGAGACGTGGATCTCGGTGTTCGGATCCTCGGTCAGAGCGCGTAACGTCTCGGTGATGAAGTTTGCCGCCAGGGTGTTGTGCGCCTGCGTGCGGATGTCCTCCAGCGGCAAGCCGTCATCGCCCTGCAGGACGTGGATGTTCTGCTCCGGAAAGGCGATGGGCGGCAGCCGATAGTCCTCGCAAAGGCGGTGGAACCAGCGTTTGCCGCCCAACAGGTTGAGCCGGGCATTGTTCGCCCCGGTCGCAGTGGTGATGAGGTGGACCTCGCTGGGAATCCATGGTGGATCGGTGCGACAGGCCAAGACGTAGAGCGTCTCGGTCACGACCTGGGGAGTGAGGCCGGTCACGGCGATCAGCAGACGGCGGGGGGTGGCGGGGGTGCTCATGGGTATCGCGTTCCGTTCGAGTGAGGAGCATGGGAACCCGCTGCATCCGGGTCCCGTTTCAGTTCAACGCTAGCATGGGCGAACGCCGCGGCCTGTTCGTGCAAGCTTGCAGCGCAGGTTCACGCGCCGGCGTGCTGCCACGATCACACCGGTTGTCGGGTCATCGCGATCGGCGCCTTTGCAAGCTTGGCAATACCGTCGTGATGCACCCTGCGAGCTTTAATCACCAGGCCGCCGAGACGGTCATCACTTTGAACATCAACCGGGAGACGCCTCGATGAATACCGAAACTATTCTGACCACCGCGACCGCCGCACTCGGCACCTCCGCAACCGGAACCATCACGCTGGCCACGATCCCCACGGCGGTGAGCGCCACCGTCCCGGCCGCCGGGTTGGCCGGCTGGCTCGGCTTCACCACCACGACGACCACGGTGGTGGCGGCACCCGTGGTGGTACCGGTGGCAGCGGTGGTGGCCGTGGGCGCGTTGCTGACCTACGGCGCGATCCTCGCGATCAAGCAGATGCGGGCCGTCTGACCGACAACGCCCGAGCCGACAAAGGCCTGTCGGCTGGCCCGGCTTGGGGCGGAGCGACCAACGGCGAACGCAATCCGCGAGTCAGGAAGCGTCGCCCCCTGCCAGCCACGCGGGTACCGTCTGCATCAAGGCGACGAGTGGAGCCAGTGGAACCGGCGCGTCGAGGAGCGGACGGTTACTGCGCAGCAATGCCGATGAGCGTCCCGGCGTGGTACCGATGCTGATGGTCATACCGGACTTGCGTGCCCCTAACGCCGCGTAGTAATCGAGCGCCCAGTCCGTCTTCAGGATGACATCGAAACCCTTGCTTGCCATGTCCGCGGCATAGGTGTCGACCGAAGGCACGCGCTCGCCGTCGCGCTCGAATGCGGTGTCGATACGGCCCGACCCGTCAGGATCGACCCGATGATGCTGCAGGATGGCCATCGCATGATGGTCGTAGGTGTTGAGTGCCAGTTTGTGCACGTACTCGAAGGCCGCGAATGCCGGCGACCCATCGCCGAAGTAGATCTCGGTCAAGGTACGGTGCCGCTCCAAGTCCAATCCTTCGGCCGCTCGGAGATGCTCTACCAACGCCGGAACCCTGTCGAGCGGGATTTCGAAGTAGTAGAACGACTCTTGGTTGGTCAAATAGTGATCGCGGATGATGATCGGACTGTTGTCGCCGTAATGCTGCGCCATCGCCGCGATGGACGCAGCCCCTGCCGCAACGGCCTCGGCCAAGGGCGTGACCTGAAGATCCGAACCCTGCTCCGGGTGCAGGAAGCAGGGGAAATAGCGTAGCTCGGCGGTGAAGTTCACATCGCGGTTAAGTGCGCAGACATTGCAGCCTCGACTACAGGTACAGCTCTGCAACTCGACCTCCAGGGGCGAGTCGCGCCAGCGGTAGAGCGTGCGACGCTCCCCTTCTTCGAGATAGACGAGCTGATCGCCCAGTTGGTCTTTCAGGCCCTGCAAGCGGAAGTAGTAGGGGTAGAGATGCTTCAGCTTCTTCGTGATCATCAGCTCGAGAAACTTCACCCGTCGCGCCCCCGATTCCAACCCATAGGCCAGGATGGCTTCGATCTCTCGGGTTTGCGTGTTGAGTCCTTTCAGCAGCACGAAGTTGAGCTTGAAGGGAATCCCGGCCTCGCGCAGCAACCCCAGATTGGCCTGAATGCGGTTCAGGTCCGAATGTGTTCGCGACGGACGATCGGAGAGTTGGCGAACGATCCGATCATGCAGCACCGGATCGAGGCTGTGCATGGAAATATTGAAGCGAATGCGACCGGGATAGTCCTGCAACACCTCCAGGAACGCGTGCTGCAGGGCCAAACCATTGCTGACGAGCTTGATATCCGGCAGGTAATCGATCCGCCGCATGTAGGCCAGATAGGGCACGATCTGCTTCCACCGCAGCAGCGGCTCGCCGCCCGTGAAGGTGAGGTCGTTATAGTCGAGCGCCTTCATCTGATCGAGCACACGGCAGACCTGCTCCTCGTGGGCACCCTGCCGAACACGCTCCATCTCCAGACCTTCCTCGTGGCAGAAGAAGCACTTGTAATTGCATTTCTCGGTGATGGAGAAGCGCACGGCGCGGCGTGTCGGGATCGTTTTGACGAAAGACCCCGGCATCAGCTCGCGGTAGTTCAGGTGGGACAGGCGGTGCACCGGCACAGCCACACCGGGATCGAGTTCCAGGCAGATGTTACGGACCTGCTGGTCCCTGAGTTCCACCTCAATATCGACCAGACCGGGCAACGGGTCAGCCCCGTCGGCCTGGCCGAGTCTGACGATCGCCTCCTGGCCACGGATGTCGACGAGCCATTGTTGCATATTTGATTCCCCAGGGCCCACCAGGACAACCTTGGACATGGACGGTGGGCTTAGACGTGGTCGGCAGAGATCCATTTGAGGACGATCTCGCGCAGCCGGGACAACTCCTGGGGACCGACCAGCCGGATCCGTGCCCGCCGCGCGCGTTCGATCAGCACATCGGACGGGAGACGTGCGGATAACAACCAGGTATTGCCGAAGAGTCCACGAACATCCTGACTGAGACTATCCAACTTATAGGCGACTTCGTTCTCGTTCTCGGGACGAAATCGCAGGGTCTTGCACTCGATCAGCAACAATTGATTGATGTGGCAAGCCAGAACATCGAATTCGTTGGTGGTTTTCTTGGTATCCAGCCATAGACCTTCCACGCCAAGACGAACGTCGAACACCTGCGCATCCTTGACGGTATGCCAAGCGTATTCCTCAAGCCAGCCTCCACGGACGAAGAGCGCTGCCTCGGTACTCACGAAGGTGAAATCCCGCGCACCGTCTTCCCAGCCGAGCAGGCCGGCCTTGACCAGCTCTGCTTGTGCCTTTGCCCACATGCCCCAGGGTGGGTCGTCAAACGCCTGACGGGGCTCGACAAGTCTCTGCCCATAGGTACCAGGAATCGCTTCCAATGCTTGATCAGCCAGATAATTCATCTGCCCAACATAATGTTGAAGCTGAGGATCGGCGATATTCAGACCGAGGAACTTGCTAACTGCCTTGCGTTGTTTCGCCGATTCACGCCAACTCGCGTCATCGGAAACCGCGTGCCGAAATCGAAACCCTTGCGCGGCAAGGTAGTCCGGCAGATCGAGCGTATTGCTCATTGGAGTGGGTTCCGGCAGCGGCGCGTCGGCATTCGGGAGATACTCGATGCGACGATGCGCGGTATCGGTATAAAGGATGCGGCTGGCGATGCCGCGAAAGGCTTCGACGAAGCCAAGCGACATCAGTTTGGTTCCGCCGGTGGCGTTGAGCACGACTTCAGCCTCGGCGTATTGGTCGACAACCTGGTCAGCGAGGATATTGGCGAAGGATTGAATCTCCCGTAACCCGACATCCGGAGCATCGGGAAAAATGCGCGCAGTGACACCCTTTGCTTCGAGCAGGGACCTCAAATGCTGATCCAGACGACGGGCAGCCATCTCGGGAGTCACCACCAAGAACACAAGATCAGGGCTATCCATGAGGATCGGGATCAGATTGGCGAGCACTTGGTCGGAAACCAAGACAATATGGATCTTCATGATTTACATCCTTTTGCTCGTCATACCAATCGATGGAATCGGACTGAGCCTGGGTGATCTGCCCAATGAATCGACTCAGTATTCTCAACGTCCAGAACGGTCATGGCTGAAACGATGTCAGGCAGCGCAATGACTCTCGGTTGATCAAGATCCACCAGGTCCAATCCTGATTTGCTCGATCTGCCGTCGGCGTTTAATCTCCTTTTTCTCTCGTTGCTTTTTGCTCTGGCCAGGATCAGACCAGCCGATCTGGTTGTACGCCTCTTCGAGCATGTCGGCGGCCACTGACCGTTGAGACCCGTCAGCCCAATCCTCCGACGCTTTTGCGAGTGCGTTGAGGAAGGTGACAATCCTGTCACGCCCCAAGCGATGTTCGAACTCATTGCCGGCAAGAAATGTCTTAAGTTGATCTCGGGTTGTCTCGATCAGTTTGCGTTCGGGCGGCAGCGCATCGAATGCAGATTCTTCTTCAGCCTTGCGTTTTTCTTCAAGCGCTTGGCGTTCTTGTTCTGCCAATGCCTCCGCGATCTGACGGTTCAGTACCGCGCGCTCTGCTTCCCGCTCTGCCCAAGTGGCTGGATGGTCTGTCTGCGGATAGTCTGCGAGGACGAGCCCTGCCTGTTTGGCCTTGACGAAATCATTCGTCCCTTTCTTCGGCTCCAAAGTCATGTGCTGGAGCTTGCCCTTGAAACGGTTCGCGTTGTTCGGATCCGCCATGCCGAGCAAGGTTTTGATCTGGGTTGAAGTGCGCCAGGACCGATTCGAAATTTGCGCACTCTGTTCCATATGCTCGATGAAGGCGTCGCAATATTGCTGCCAAGGTTTTGCCGCGATCTCCGGCGCATTGGGACGGATACTGGTCTGCTCGATCTTGACGCTGAGTTGCCCGAATCCGAAGGGTTTGCCCATTCCGACGGTATGGCGGAGTCCGGATCCGCCGCCCCAGGTCAACGCCCAGCACAGACCGCCGAGTTCGGCGGGCAAGAGATTGTGGAAGACCACGCGGCAATGAAACACCGTCTCGGCCGGCAGCGGGTGTAGGACGGTTTGAACGCGCTTGTTGCTGCGCTGCTCATTGGTCAGTTCCTGAACACCATGCTGAGTGCGCGCAGGATAGCGCTTCCAGCCCCGGATCTCGGGTTCAGGATGCTCTGATGTCCCCAGGCAAGTCGCGTAGCCCCCCCGACTGTTGAGCGTCCATGTCGTGGTGTTTGCTTCTTGAAACAGATAGTTCGGGAAGTAGCTCGGCTTCGGCCCGTTGAGGATGGTCGGCTCGGTTGCCTCGGGAGGTGCAGCCCCGGCTGCAACGGCATGGTGGAAGATGACCCTACCTTTCAGGCATTTCTCGGATTGATCACCAACGGTTCCGAACAGCAGTTCGGCAAAATCCCATGGCCCGCGGCCTTGGCCGTCAAGATGTTGAGGTTGGGTGTGTTTGATCATGTCGAGGGTGCTGAAATCGCCGGCCAAGCGTGGCATGAAGGCCAACCCGACGCGCGTTTTCGCAGCATCGCGAAGATAGAACACCGGAACCGGCTCGCCGTTCCAGAAGCGTTGCTTCCAGTATCCCGGCCAAGACATGTCGGCCGCATCTCGGGTGGCCTCATCACCGTGAATGAAGAGGAAATCGCCCCAGTCATCGGCCTTCAGTGCAAATGCCCGTGTCGGATCTTCGTCGTAGAAAATGAAATCGCGTTTTTTCCCGTTCTTACGGGTGCTATCGCTGATCTGTCCCGTAAAGACCGGCACACCCTCAATGAGGCCGCAGCCCAGCCGAGTGGCTTCGCCATCATCGAGCGAGAAACGGATTCGTCGCTCCTCCATGCGATGACGGCGGCAGAGGTCGGACCAGCGTCTGTACTTGGCCTCGACTGTACGGTCGGGTTTGAAAATCGGTGGACGCTCTTCAAGCCATTCCTCCAGCGCCCGATGTGAAAGGCGCACCATGGCGCAGGGCGTGATGATGGGGAGCCCGTCTTGACCAATTCGCATAAAACCGGTTTTCAGCTGATCGTGGACGCGGCCCGTATAGGCGTTGCTGACGTACCCGCCGGAGATGTCGCGCAGACCGTAACGCACGTCATCGACGGCGTTCATCCGCGAGAAGCTCGCAATCTCCAAGACGTTGCGAATCATGCCCTTCAATGCAGTACCAGGGAGTGCGTAGCGCCCGTCCGGTAACTGGTACGGATAGACCTGCCCAGGCTCGTCTCCGCTTGCCGCGATTTGTTCGCGCCCGACGAGAATCGGGGTATGGGCCGTCAAGGTGAGGTCCAACTGCCCGCAGAGACCGTCGCGGAAGGGGAGATCGTGAGACACCCGAGTGGCCCAGTTGGGAAGGTGAACCCAGTCGGCCAAGGGGACGAAATTGTAAGGAGCGTCGATGTTCGTTGGGGGTGCCATGTCAACGAATCTCCGTGCGGTCAAAGCCGAGAAAGGCAGCGAAGGCGGGGGCTGCGCCGGTATCTGGATCGAGACTCCAGTAGCGGCGATAGCGGAGTCCACCGGGGGTCTTGCCGGTCCCAAGGATCGAGCACAGGTCAGCGATGACCAGGTCGTCCTCGCTCGGCGTGGCGGTGTCGTCGAGCGGCGTACAGAGCACGCTCACCCAACCATCTCCACCGGTGTGACGTAGACTCATTGAACGTCCATCGGCATCGACGCTCTCGGCGGCTAACAGTACGCCCCAGTCATCCGACGGCTGTGGTGGTTCGCTTCGCTCGAAGATCGTCACATGCGACTGAAACTGCAGCCAACCCTCGCGCGATTGGAAGCTTTGCCATGCGGCGAGCGCGCTAGCCGCATCTTCGAAATGCCTAGTCTCGATGCGGCACCGCGCCGGCACCATTTGCGGTAGTCCATGCGCTCGCGCCACGCGGCCATAGGCGTTGCTCAAGTCTTCTACAATCATGTCGAGGCATCCTCTTGTGCGTCGAGCCATCCGCGCGTTGTGTCATCCAAGACCCCAGAAAAGCTACCGTGGCCCTTCGTCGTGCCGGCGCCGAGGCTCAGGCGACCGTCACACAAATCACGAACCGCGCGCGAGAAGGCCCTCCGCGCCTTTGCTTCGGTGGTGTCGATGCCGGGCAGCAAGGTGATACGAAGGGGGATAGGGCACCGATAAACCAGCTCTTCGGTAAACAACATCCGGTTGCGTACCCCGCCCGTGAATCGATCGAGACTGTTATGAATCATGGTTTGGATGTGGTGTTGGATCGCCTGCTCGGGCAGGTCGACGTAAACGTCGTCGATTATCAGATGCCCCGCCTGACCACTCTCCTCCGGCTTGCGATCCGAGTCCGATTGTTTTCCCTTGGCGTAACCGAAGATCTCTCGAACCCCGTCGCAATCATCGGACTTGTCCCAGGTTGCGATTGTGGTCTCCGGCAGATCGTCGACGTAGCGCTGGTTCAATGCGTTCCAGTGAAACGCGGTGCGGTGCGCCAAAGCCCCCTTGATCGATGACCCCGGGACCAGTGCCAACCGTGCAGAGACTTGTGCTTGGCCCGATGGACTCCACGTAATTATCGGCTCGACCATAGGAAGGAGATCCGGGACTTTGTCGCGTTGGCCGGCTAGGGACTGATTGCCTTGCCCGAAACGCCAAAAGTCCCGCGGCGTTAGCTCGATCGATAGGATGCGTGTGTCATCGTCCTGAGACAAAGCATCGATAGGGTAAGGGTCCAATCCTTTGAGATCATGCAGTCGGCTGCCGAGCTTGCGGTAGGCAGCCACATTGGACGGCTCGCGGAGATCGAAGACTCCGACATGTAAGGCGCGCAGCGCCATCGCGCCCATCCCGGCGCGCGTCGCTCCGCCGAGGCGCAACAGCGGGTGTGCAAGCAGGTCAAGCAGGCTTGACCAGTGGTGGTCGTCTTTTGCTTCGGACCAGAGGCGAATCTCGCCGCTGAATCGATGGCCGGCCGCGAGTAGGCCACGATCGTATTTGCTGTTCTTAGCGGCGACACCGCGGTGCGTGAGGCGAACGCGGTCGCGGAACAAAGGGTCGTTTTGGGTTGCAAGGGCGTCGCGAAGCAGTCGGTCGGTGGCCAAACGCGTGCGGTCCGCTGCATCTAGGAGCAGCCCTTCAATCGGCCGTCCGGCGCTGTCTTGGAGCGCGCAGGCCGCCACTTCGACGCACGAGGGGGCACCTCGCACGGAGGCTTGCCAGCCGAACAGGTTGTTCACGATGTCGTCGCCGCCTACCGCCGCCGTCAAAGCGCGCAGGACGCCGGCGAGCGACGTTCCCGGGATCATGGGCAGGCCGTTGGCGTCACGAACGATAGGGTGATCGTAGATTCCATCGGGACCGCCTGTCCCGATAGACAACGCGGTGCGGGCTTCGAGCGTAAACCTGGCGATGTATATAACGGATCGGTTCAGCCGGTTCATCGGGTTCCCTCCAGGCGTTGATCACGACCACCGACCTGTTTCGCGGCCCGTTGAGCTTCTCTACCAAAGGCGCGGAAGGCGTGCAGCGAGTTCAGCTCCACGCTCGCGGCTTGGAACCAGTCGGCAAAGGTCAGGATGACGCTCTCGTCACGAAATTGGTCTTGCCAGCCCTCACCCTTCGGTTTGCACACGGCATTACCGCCATCGAAAAGCGAGCCTCTGAGTTTCGCGAGATCGGTGGCGACGCGCGCCTGCTCATAGACCGTACCCCATTGCGCCGGTGACGGTCCGACCGGTAGATTGACTGCCAGGCCGGAGAAGGCGCGGGCGAGTTGGTAGCGTCTCTCCAACTGCAATGCCAAGACTCTAGCCTGTTTCTCTGCCATGCGGCGTTCCGCGCCGAGCTGCTGGCTGCCTTGAAGCCAATCGATTAGGGGATGATCTGGTCGCTCGACGCTTTCCCGTACGGTTGTTTCGGTGTGAGGCAGAGTATCGAATACAGGCACAGCAGCGGACAACAAGGCCGGGGCGACAGCGACCCGGCCCAGACCGATCTCGCGGTAAATGCCTATGCCGGCCTGCAGATGCTGGCGTTCTGCGTCGGTGAGTGGCGGATCGATGCCCTCGATCGTGATGACGCTGCCGCGCCGGATAACCTGACGCTCAAGGTCATAGCTATGTCGATATGCGTTCCAAGCGGCAAAGCGACGAAACCGCAGGAAACTGCGCGTCCAATCGAGCGTTCCTCGCCGCAGACCGAGGCGCGCGGGCGTCGGCTTCAGGGACGGCTGAGCACGCTCGTCGAGCAGTGCGAGATCGCTCAGGCACCAGAGTGTAAGTGTCCCGAGTGGCGTTGGCTGCTCCAGGGGCGGCAGGGCCGATACATGCGGATCCCACTCGGCGCGCACCCGGCCGTATTCGGCGGAACGTGAGCGCCCCATCAACAAGGCGTCCGAGCACGTGAGAGCGCTGACGAGTGCCTCCCAGAGCATGGCCGGCACGTCATCGTCGGCCTCGACCCTGGCGGTGAAACGCTGTCCGGCAAGGATGGCCTCGTACCCGAAGAGTTTCGCCTCGTCGACGCGACCGGTGTCCGGGTCGATGGCGGTCTTCATGCGAAGCGCCTTTTCAACCGTGACGCGACACCCATCCGTTCGCACATAGCCGTCGCGAAGTTGCTTGGGTTGAACATTCTCGGCAAAGCCGCCGAACTGAAGGTTGCGCAGTCTCTCCGCGACCAGACGATGACCATCCTGGGCTGGTCGCAGCTTATTCTCATGCCAGCACAGTGGCATCGGCCAGCCGGGCAGAGCGTCCGAGAGCGGCACGGCATCGCCGAAACGCACTTTCCCCGAGTGGAAGAGGATGAAACTGTCCGAGCGCGGCAGATCCTTATAAAGCCGTGCGGCGCTTGCCCCAAGCAGCATGGCCCCAGGCAAGTAGTCGAGCGTTGTATGGCCGCCTTCGGTGGCAGGTCGCTCGCTGGCCACAACGTCATCGATCAGTGTGAGTGTAAGATCCAACATTGGCATGTTTTCAAGCCTCCTTCCAGGCAAGCCGGGCTCGGCCGAAACCTCGGGAACGGTGCGCACCGACAGCGTTCACCAGGCAAAAACAGGCCGCCAATCGGTTTTCCCACTCTGCAATGGGCGCAAGGCCGGGCACTTCTGAGATGCTCGCCTGCAGCGTCAAGGGCACAACGACGCGCATGCCCCGTAAGCTGTGCTGCTTTGCCACCCCCTTTTTTGGCACGATCGCGGTGCTGAAGTGCTCGCGATAAAGGCCGGGCACGAGATGCGCGCCCTCGCTGCTCGCAAGATAACGCGCGACCACGGGCGGCAGGGTCGCGTCGGCGAATCGCAAGAGTCCTGGGAGGGTCTCGATCCCGTCACCACGGGGGCCGAACAGCGCGTCGGTAGTGCCGCGTGGCGTTTCCGGCCAGCCCCAAACCTCGGCCCGATAAAGGGCATCGCGCAGCAGTCCCTTTAGGGTGCGCCCGGGCAGGCGCGGCAAACCATCGGCTCCTGTATGCGTGATGGCATCAAGATGATAGCCACTGCCTCTGCCGGTGCCGGGATGCCAATAGCTTTGGATCTCGATGCTCAGAGTCGCGTCTGTCATGCGTTGTCCTCCTCGTGAACCGGCACCTGATGCGTTGCGCCGCGCGTGACCGCCAGCAGCGTTGCGATGTCGCCGAACGGGCTGCTGCGCAGGTCGCCGCTTGCCGAGACGGGAAGACGCAAATCCTCTGCAATGCCTCCGGGGAGCAGGGCCTTCAGCGCCGTATCGATGGCGTGGAGTTCATGCGAATGGCGATCGACCATGACCTCGCGCCAGCGTTCGTACCGTCGCTGCGCGTTGTCAATATCTTGGCCAAGCAGCGTCAAGATCTGACGGGCCGGACCACGCGCCATCTGCTCTGCGCCGAACAAGTCGAGGAGTTTTTCCAACTCGCCGAACGGAGGCAGACCCGGGATCGGTGTTTCATCGATGCCATAGACCTCCAGCGTCGTCCGCACGCGCGGCGCCGAGACGCCAAAGGTCATCTCCTGATCCAGAATGTCACGGTACTCGCCCTGGCTGGCCGTGGTAACGCGGTGCCAGGCGAGCGTCGGCGGGATGCGGCGATCGATCCCCAGGTGGTTCTTCGCGGTTTGTTTCGCATGCTTGGCGAGCGACTCCGCGAGCCTATGCGCCAGATGGAAGGGGTGGCTGGATTTCACGAAGGCGATGCCGGCGCCGGCCGTCAAGGCGGCAGGCATGTCGGTGATATCGGGATAGTCGCGGCCGAGCGCGCGTAATGCTGTGCGACTGTGTTCTTCGAAGGCAAGCAGAAAAACCCGGGTAAAAGGCAAGGCGAGATCGGCGCGAAGCAAAATCGTCAGATCGTCGCCACCCAGCACGATCGGCCGAGCCGGCATGCGTGCATTATTGCGCGCCCGCAGCGGGAGGAGGACCGCTTCGGTCGCCTGTTTCGCAGCTCCTTCGGTGGCTGCGGCAACTGCCTGGGAAAAATCGCGAAACAGGGCGACGAACTGACCGGGCTTGGGCTGTGTCTGCTCGCTCAATTGGCGAAGCACCTGACCAAGGCCGTTTCCGTCGGCATGTACGATGGCCAGATAGCGATTGTCTTCAAGGAAGGGGAAAGATGTCTCCTCGTCGCCGGCCTTGTGTTCCAGGTCGCGTGGCCAGTCGTCGGCCGAGATGACATCGGTGAACTTGTCGGTCAGCTTTCCGCGACGCCAGAACCGATCGGCACCGAATCGGGCGGTCGCGGCATCCTGAAGACCGAGCTTCTGATGGGACTCAACCGCCGGGTTCCCGGTCCGCGGTGTAAAGGCCGTCACGGGATTGCCTGCGGGTAACCAAGCGGACTGTCGATTGCGCGCGGCCTGAAGGTTTTGCGTTGCCGCAAGATAAGCCGAGTAGTCGGTTTCGCCCTGCCCACATGCGACGATGAACTCCAGATTTGGCGCGTACTGGCGCACAAGCAAAGACCAGAGTTCGCGAAATCCATCACGTGCGCTGGCAGATGTGCTGAACAGGTAGACGGCACCTCCAGCTCGGCGGGAAAGATGCACATCGACACCGACTTGGAGACCGAGTTCTTTCAATGTGTCGTCGAGCAAATCGCGGGTGAGCGAATCGATCAGTTCCGAGGCACCGACGATATGTCGTAGACGTCCGGAACCGAGGATGTACTGCTGGATGGATTTTGCCTCGAACAAATAGGCGTAGCTGACCATGTCGTGATGGATCTCCTTTGTTTTTCGGCCGAGTAACGGATATTCGAAACGCAGTACTGGCTTCGTCGGCTCGCCATCAGCCTTCGTACAGCTCCATGCGCACGAATGGTGCGTACTGCGACCGCCGTTCGGCGACCACGCGTGCCCCCGCATCGCGTTTGTGATTCTCGGTGAGCAAATCGTCGTATTCGTCGTGACCGACGATACGCCAGACCAGCAGCCGCCAGCCTTCGACCGAAACCAGATAGCGGTCGCGTGTGTGCTCACCGGGCTTGAGCCGGAACAAACCGTTGCTCCATGGATCGTGCTTGCCACTCGCCAGGTGCTCGCGGACCCGCGCGACCCGGTCCAGATACGCGTCGGGCTTGCAGCCCTCGATGCCGCGTACCTTCAGCAGATCGTCGAGAGCACGTCGCGAGAGGAACGGCACCAGCGCGGACGGACTCTCCAGCTCCTCCCAGATCAGGAAACCAACCGGCGAGAGACTCACCTGCCCCTCGCCCAGATCCTCGAACAGATGCTCCAAGGCGCGGCGCTCCTCGTAGGGCAGAGCCGCCTCAAGGTCCGCGCGAGGGATCGCCGTCTCGTTCTGGATGCGCTCGAGCAGCGGACGGATGGGCTCCAAGCGCGAGCGGGCGAACTCCACCGGCACCATCGGCAAGGGGATCAGCGCACTGGACTGCTCGAAGATGTACTTCGCCTCGATCCCTTTGAGCATGCCGATCAGCACCGTGTAGGGCACCAGGCTCTTGAAGCCGCCGGTGGGGTTGAGCATGCACTGAGCGGCGCCGTGGTCATCGATCTCGCGCAGGATCGCCCGGGTGAAATTGAGGACCCCCTTGGTGCGGAATGCTTGCGCGTCGGTCACCTGCAACCCTTCGACGACCTCGACCCGGCAGCGAAGACCAGGCCGGGCATGCCCCAGATAGCGCGCGACGGCCAGTGCGCAGGCTTGCCCGTCGGCGGTCTCGGAACTGAACAGGACCACGGTGTCCTTGTCGTCTACAGCCATCCGAGCCAAGGAATGAATCTCGGCCGACAGGTCGCGCTTGAGCGCCATCTCATCCGCCATCGATGCGTCCTGAAAGCTCCGATAGATTCGTTCGGCCGCCGACTCGATCCCGCCCTGATCGGCCACCCAACCGGCATTGAACGGGGTTGCCTGACCGAAGAACTTCTTGGCGGCACTGGTACCGCATGTGCAAAGGTAAACCGGCATGATCGACGGTGCTCCTGGGTCTGTCGCTGTCGGTGGTCCGGTGCTCCTACGGCACGTCACCGGGATTCAAGTGTTCCAGTACGGGCCTCTCGCGTCTGCGGTTGCAAGCTTGCGAGGGTATGCCGCTACCAGCCATCCCGCGCGGGAATGAAGACGCCATCAACGGTGGATTTGATGTTCTCGACGAGATAGCCGATCAACGAGGCATGCTGCTGCCGCAAAGCCTGCTTCAATGCCTCCTTTTCCTTGGCCAGCACCTCCAGGATGTCGGCACGCATGTCTTCGCGCGACACCGCCTCGTCGATCTCGATGGCGATCTTGTCGATGGTGAACCACGCGATAAGTCCCGCGCCGACGCCACACACGACCGCCACAGGACCGGAAGGCGAACAGACTGCCACGCCACCCAAAGCCGCAGCCACCGTTCCGCCGCTCTTCTTAGCCACCAGCTTCGCCCCCATAACCGCCGCCACTTGGACGCTTTTCTTGGCGCCGACCTTGGCAATCACGGCTGCGGCAATTTTCTGCGAGAGAATGGCACCGCCGACGGCCGCGCCACCCCCCGCCGCCGCACCGGCCCTCCAGACATCGCGATCCAGTCGCGCGAGCGGCTCGATATTCAAGGCAACCCGCACGCAAGGATCGGCGCTTGCCTGCGCCTCGATGTGATCCTTGACCGTTTGAGATAGGCCGGACACACGCGCGAGGCTCTCGTCGAGCAGGGTCTGATCGAGCGTGTGCATCCGGGCGTGGAAGTCCGTCGCCTCGAAGAGACGAGTATCGAGTTGATCGGCCATCAGTTGCGGAAAATCCCCGACGACCAGTGCTGCGAGACGCTCGTATTCGCCCACGACAGTGAAGTACCAGTCCAGGTATTCATCCACTGCTGCGGTAACCGGTACGAATATCTGCTCGACCGCTTCGTCGATCCGCTGCCCGGATTCTTCGATCAAGCGGTCGCGCTCGCCGATCACCGTGGTATCGAGTGCGGCCTGCGTCTCGGCGCTCCGATCGAGACTGCCGCGGCAGGGATCGATCCAGGTCAGTACGTTCTGACTGGTCGGCTCGAACTGGCTCGGATCGACATCCTGCAGGCGCAAGGCCGCGTAGAGAGACGGGAGGGCCAATACCAAAATGGTCAGGATGAAGGTTTTCGCCAGAGCACTTTCACCGGTCACCGTTTCGGCGCGCAGTTGTCGAGACTCGCTCAGGGTGAGCACGCCGAGCAGCAGCCGCGTATAGAGCAACGAGAGCAAGCCGAGTTGGAGCAGAAAGAACGCCCACGCGGCAAGGCGCCACTCGGCGTGAGGCAACTCGGGGATGTAATGCTGGGCCAGTGACCAGCTGCCCTGTTCAAGGGACTCCGAAGCCCCGACCAGCGTACCGATCCAAGGGCAAGCAACCACCTCTCGACCTGATTGGAACGCATGCTCGGCCACCGTTTGCCAACTCTCCTGACGCAGGTCGGGCGCGCCCAGCACGAAGAAACTCAGGATGAAGAAGGCGAGCGTCAGCACGCCCAGGTTGATCCAGCGCAACGGCCAACCGCGCACGTAAGGGCCGAGCATGTGCGGGTGGATCTGACTGGCCGCCCGACGTTGAACGACGCGGTAAAGCAGCGCGAGGACCAACGCATCGGCAAACAGGAACGCCCACTGATGCGCGTTCAGGCGAAGGGTCAGCGTCAGCAGCAGTATGGCCATGACCAAGGCCGGGATGACCCGGAACGCGGCACCGATGCGTCCGCCCCAGAACCAGCGGCGGGTCAGGCAACCCTCGAGCGTGGCTCCCGTCAGCAGGAGACGACGGCTGAACAAAGAGGACTCATCAAGTGACCGCCACAGGGGATAGGCCACTGCCAAGCCCAAGAGCGCAACACCCCAGCACGGCGCACCACGCGCCAGCACCGTCAGAAGCAGAAGACTCAGGCTCGCCAAGATCAGCCAGATCAAGGTGCTCCAAAACGTCGACGCCGTGCCGGCACTCGGCGATGGATGTGGCGTGGCCATGGCTCAGGTTCCCTCAGTTAGCCGTATCAACTAAACGCAGTGTCGCGCAGGTGGTGCCTTCGGTCAGTCTTCGCAGGCTTGCGGCCCTGCCTCGAACTCTTCCGTGCGGGTCACAACCCGATACCCCCCCAACCCGAACGCCGTCCCCTTGCCCACATGCGTCCACTGCCCGAGCCACAGCGCAGGCCAGAGCTCGGGCAGGGCCGGGCCGTCCAGGAGAACCTCGCCGAGCAGGCCGCCGAACTGCATCCGTGCGTCCTGGCGCGAGGAGTAGCGTGTCCAGTCATGCCAGCGCAGGTCGCGTGGGTGAAGACTGAGCGCCTGCGACAACTCGGCGGCGCGATACAGATCGAACCGATCCGGATCGCCGCCCTGCAGTCGAGCCAGTGTTCTCAAACGACGGTAGAGGGTCTGGATCAGATCCGGTGCGCTCAGGTCGCGCGCGCCGAGGAAACGCCCGTTGCGCTTGATGCGCAGCGGGGTCGTGAAGCAGATCTGTGCGGCGGGCGGGCCGGGCGGCAGTGTCGGCGCGGCGGCCTCCAAGGTGCGATAGACACCGCCGCGCGTGGTGTAGACATCCTCCCAGTTATCCGTGCCAAGGCCGTTCTCGCGGGTCACGTCGGTGACGGTAAAGCGCGCACGTTCGCGGCCAAAGCCCAACTGCCCGGCATGGCCGAGGGCGTGAATCAGATAGGGGGCTTGGGCAATCGCCGCACCGATGAGGTGGACGGTCAGCGCGAAGGGCTCGCCGGATGCCAGCCTTCGCGGTGCGCGCGGATCGATGTCCAGAACAAAGGGATGCGGAAGGGCGCTGTAACCGTCATCCTCTGCACCCGGCGTCTCGAACAGGGTCGAGTAGACACAGGATGGCCGCAGCAGACAGCCGTCACAGGTGGGTTGCCGCGTCACGCAGGCGGTGCGCCGCAGACCATGGCCGAGGAGCCCGCGCCACGCCGAGCCCGGATAATCCGGCAGCCGGATCGGATCCAGAGCCGTGAAAGCAAAACGAAAGCGCGCCAGCGGCGGGAACTGCAAGCCGGGGACAGAGTCCATTGAAACCCCTCTCCATGCACCATGACGATGGTTGTATGCGCTTCGATCCTCGAGGCTGCGATGCCAAGGGATCAGGCGACATCCGAGCGAAGTATGACGTTTTCGGTACGCCACGGGAAGACACGATTAGAGGACGCTCTGGGCGGCTCGTTCCGGTCCGGCATCTGAATCCTTGGGCGGTGCCTGCAAGGCTCCATAGTGGATGTCGCTGCCCGCCAGGGCGAGCGCATAGCCACCGCCATCGCTATCCTGCAAGATCAAATAAGGCCGCGCCGCCAGCGCCCCCAAGCGGTCCTTCAGCACCCGGTTGAGCTTGGAATTCTTCGCGTTGAAATACTCCGAGAGCATCCCGTCGCGCAGCCCGATCGCCCGAAGGGTCTTGCCGTCCTCATCCAGCAAGGGGTCGATGCGCCGCAGCTCGGCGACGAATTCATCTCGGTAGGCCACGCCTCGACCCTCGAGATCCTTGACGGTAATTCCCGGCAACGGCGCCTGCCCGATCTTGGCGCGTCGTGCGAACCAGGACAGAAAGGCCAGCTCGGTCGGCGGCAGGCGAATCAACTGCCCCCCGGCACGGATCCGCCGAGCCGCCAGATCGATCACCAACTCGCGTGCCGCGAGCGCCTCTTCGACCGTGCCGACGCAATCTGTAAAACGCGCCTGACCCTCGACGAGAGGAAGATGCTGCGCCGCACGCAACCGCACGAAGGGGATCCATGCCAGGTCGACTGCTGCCGTGCGACAGTCGTAGGCAACGTCCTTGCCGCCCTGATTGACGTGAATCGGCCGCTCGATGAGCGATGGATAGTAGAAGTCGCGATGGTTCTCGAAGGGCGGAGTCACCAAAACATGCGAGAGTCGATCCTGGGTGCGCCCGAAGAGCGACAGGGCATAGCCGACAAAATAGCCCATGCTCTTGCGTCCGCCGGCGATCGAAACATGTAACGCGCAATCGGGATCCTCGGTGAAGCCGCGCACGAGCGCGGTGATGCAGTCCGCCGCACAGGCGTTGTCCGCGGGCGTGCGGATGTCGACCAGCGGTGCGCCGCCATGACCGGTGATGACATGGATGTGCTCTGCCGAAAAGGCGACCGATGGCATGGCGTACTCGCGTCGTAAACGCTCCAGCCACCCTATCGCCGGGGAGAGCAGATTCAGGCGCGCATGCTCGGCGCCCTGAAGCGTGGTGATCAGGTGCACCTCGGTCGGGAGCAGCCCTGGATTCTGCCTCCAAAGCGCATAGAGGGTCTCGGTCACCACCTGCGGTGACAGCCCCGTCACCGCCAGCAGGACGCGACGGGAGAACCCTGCAGGAGCCATCATCTGGTCTTTGTCATGGGACTGCATACTGTTCTTGACTCCGAAGAACCGTTCAACGACATAACGCAGCGGAACGTCCTTGTCTCCCTGGCCATCGGATCGGCCACCGTTGCGAGAGGGCATCCTGGCACCATCGCGACCGACACACCGGTTTCGCAAGCTTGCGGAACACTCGGCACACCGCGGAGAGTAGACCAGTCAGCTATGGGGACGGGTGAACAAGCTCACGGAAAGGGCCCATCGATGCACCGGGACAAGAGACGCCCGAACCGAAACGGACCCCTGGAGCTGCGCTCGCGATCCGGTTCATCATGAATCGGATCGCAATTCCGATCTGCCGAGAAGCCCCCGATGACACCCCCATCCATTCCCCGCCTGAACCTGGCCTACCTACCCACGCCAGTCGAGCCGCTGCCCCGGCTCTCGGCCCTGCTCGGCGGTCCTCGGCTCTTCATCAAGCGCGACGACCAAACCGGCCTTGCGCTGGGCGGCAACAAGACCCGCAAGCTGGAGTTCCTGGTGGCCGAAGCGCAGGCGCAGGAGGCTCGTACACTCGTCACCGCGGGTGCCTGGCAGTCCAACCACTGTCGCCAGACCGCCGCGGCGGCGGCCCGCTGCGGGATGGACTGCATCCTGGTGTTGACCGGCGAGCGCCCCGCCGAAGCGTCCGGCAATCTGCTGCTCGATCACCTTCTCGGTGCGCGGATCGTCGCGACGTCCGATCGCCGCGACCGCGATCGTCTCCTCGCGGAGACCGTTGCGAGCGTCGCGGCGCAGGGCCGAGCCCCGTACCTGGTTCCCTACGGCGGCAGCAACCCGACCGGAGCGCTGGGCTATGCCTTTGCGATGGAGGAGGTCCTCGCACAGGGGATCGAGGTGGACTGGATGGTCTTCGCCACCTCCAGCGGCGGCACCCAGGCTGGACTGATCCTGGGGCAGCGCGTCTTCGGCTACCGCGGGACGCTCCTCGGGATCAGCATCGACGAACCGGCATCCACGCTGACGTCACAGGTCGCCGCCCTGGCGAGCGACGCAAGTGCTGCGCTGGGCCCACGCATCGCCTTCGATGCTGCGGACGTGCACGTCGATGATCGCTACTGCGGAGCCGGCTACGGGGTGATGACCGATCCGGAGCGCGAGGCGATCCGGATCTTCGCCCGCACCGAAGGCATCCTCCTTGATCCGGTCTACACCGGGCGTGCCGCCGGCGGCCTGCTGGATCTTGTCCGCCGAGGCTTCTTCCCGAGCGATGCGCGCATCTTGTTCTGGCACACCGGCGGGCAGCCCGCGTTGTTTGCCGAGCCGTACCGCAATGCGCTAAGCGAGACGCCCATCGGGCATGCGTCGGAGGAGGGTTGAGAGCACGCTCCCGATCGTCGGTAACAGAGTGCTCGAGCCATCCGATTCATCACTCCCGTCACAACCTCCGATAGTTCTCCACATAGCGGTTTCCCTTGCCCTGAACACGCCGGATCCGCCGGTTGCGCTCGATCTCCCACGCATCGGGCGGATCGGCATTGTTCCAGACCGCATAGAGCTTCTCGTCCTGCCGACTCAGAAGAAAGCCGTAGGTATCGCGCATGTAGAACATCGTCCGGGCAATCTCGCCGCGAACCGCATCGGGGGGTTGAACCCGGCGTAGGATCGGATCGAAGCGGATCGCGCAGTCGCCCAGAGGCTGCCCGGAGCGCAGCTCGCCCCAGTTGAAGTTGGAGCGCGCCGCGTTGATCGCACCGACGGCCGGGACGAGGTTGTGCAGATCGTTGTGGGCCGTGACGAACGTCGGGTCGACAAGCTCGCAGCAGGCGCGCCCCGAAAGGGTGTTCCCTCCGTCGCTCCGGCACTTGGAAAAGGCGGCGGGATCACGCCAACAGCGTCGAAAATTGCCGAACTGAGATGCGGGGAAGACGTGCTCGGCCTCGACCCGTTGCGCGCGGCTGCTGCCGACCAACGTGCCGAGCCCGCATCCCTCGAGATCGGTTCGGCCATTGCGATCGTAACGACAGCCACAGTAGAAGGTGACCCGGTGGCCGCTGTAGACGGTGTCGTAGAGCGCCGTTCTCGCCGCACCGAAGCTGAGCGCCATTCCCGACTGATCGGTGTTCGATGCACCGGGCAGGTCGAAGGGCCAAAGATCCCCGGGCAACCATCCCGGCACCTGCTCGGCCACGACGCGACCAAGCTCCGGGATGTTCAGCCCGTCCAGGTCGGACAGCCAAGAGCCAACGCCGGCGGTCGTATCACGCACGACGTCCAACAGCAGCGTGCGGATATCGCGCGTGATCTGGATCGCGCGCTGCGCATGCTCGGGCCAGGTCTGGACCAGCGACTCGGGCAGGAATGAAACCGAGCCGATGAGGGCCAGCCCGATACCGAGGATGCGCAGACCGATCAGGCTACCCTGAAGGACCGGAACGAGCCGGGCGAGACCCGAGAGCCGCGGAGATTGGCGCGGTGAAGGGCGTTTCGGAGACGGGCGACGGGGCATCGGGGACGGATCGACTTGACAGCGCGGCGGCCGGGCACTCTAGCAGAGCACGCCGACTGCTGGCACGCCAACCAGAGCGCAGCCACTTTCACCCGAGCGGCTGCATCACCCGGCACTGCGGATACGTCGAGCACCCCTAGAACCGATTGCCTACCCTCGGTCCCTTCTTCACGGTGCGCAGGACAAGCACGCTGCCGCACTTCAAACAGCGCCGCTCCGCCAGCGAACGGAACTCTAGGCGCGGGGCCGGTTCCGAGAAATGTACCGAACACCATGAGAAACAGACACCCGACGAGCTGCCGAACAGGAGAAGCCCAGGCTCATGTGCGGACGCTATGCCCAATTCACTTCGCCCGAAACCATCGCCGAGATCTTCGGCGCGACCCTCGGCATCGCGGACGGCAGCCCGCGCTACAACGCCGCCCCGCTGCAATGGTTGCCGGTGATCCGCCAACGCCCGAGCGGGGAGCGGATCGTTCAGTCGCTGCGCTGGGGTCTGCTCCCGAGCTGGGCGAAAGACGAGACCATCGCCAACCGGCTGATCAATGCCCGCGCCGAGACCCTGGCCGAGAAGCCCGCGTTCCGCTCGGCCTTGCGCAAGCGTCGCTGCATCGTCCCGGCCGACGGCTTCTACGAATGGGCCAAGCGCCCCGACGGCAAGCAGCCCTTCTACATCCATGCCTCGGACGGCACCCTGTTGGCCTTTGCCGGGCTTTGGGAGCGCTGGACACGACCCGACGACGGGGAGATCATCGACAGCTTCACCATCGTCACCACCGCGGCCAACGGACGGGTTCGGCCGCTCCATGACCGCATGCCGGTGATTCTCGCTCCCGAGGCCGTGGCCCACTGGCTCGATCCGGCGAGCACGCCCGAGACCGCGAGCGACCTGCTCGGCCCGTGTCCGGACGAGCTTCTCGCGCTTCACCCGGTCACACGGGCGGTCGGAAACGTGCGCAACGAGGGGCCTGAGCTGATCGCGGCGATATCCGAAGAGGCCACGCACACGCACTGACGAGGAACGGGCCCGACTATTCCGGATGTGTCGTCCGCGAGACCAGGGCTCGCCCGAGGAAGCAGGAGCAGGAACATGGACAACAGCATCTGGGTTTGGCTGATCGTCGGCGCGGTGTTCGTGCTCGCCATCCACAAGGCCATTGCCGATCACCGCGCTTACGCGGTCGCCAAGGCGGCCTATCGAGATGCCCTCGCGGCTTTGGCCGACGACCCGGCCGACACCGCCCTGCGCCAAGATGCCCTGCGCAAGGGCCGCGCCCTCACCGCTGCCGGGCAAACCCTCAACACCGGCACCAAGACACCGCGCGTCGCCGTCCATGACGAGCTGGTCATCCGCAACGACCTCGACGCGATCCACGCGGGCGCTTCGCACGCACCCGTGAGTATCGCGGACGGGCTCGCCAGGCTCGCCGCGCTGCATCGCGAGGGAGTGCTGACCCCGGAGGAGCTCGCGCGTCTGAAACGACAGATCACCGAGCGCTCGAGCGGCGTCGAGGATGTGATCCGGCTCCTGCGGGGTCTCAAGGCCCTCGAACGCGAGGGCGTGCTTACCGAGGGCGAATTCAACATCAAGAAGTGGGACATCCTCTCCGGGCGGCTGCTGCGCAAGGACTGAGCGATCGAGGGCCGTTCCGGCTGTCCCTCCGGTACGCGCGGTACTGGCCAAGGCTTGTTCCGAAAGCCAATATCGATGTCGACACCGGCGTCCTACCCATCGGATCCACCGCTCACCAAAGGTCCGGCGTCGCTACGTCGATCCGCGCGGGACCATGACAGCATAGCCGCCGACCTCGCCGCGAACGACCGGGATGCCGTAGGCCGTGCGCACCCGCTCCGCATCGAGATCCGCCATCGCCCCGCAATGGGTTGCGCCTGCAGGTCCCAGCAAGAGGAAGCGATCGGCAAAGCGCAGCGCGAGATTCAGATCGTGCAGCACCACCAGACCAGCCAGCTTCCGGTCGCGGACGACACCCCGGATGGTCTCCATAACCTCGATCTGGTTGCGCAGATCCAGGTGGTTGACCGGCTCGTCGAGCATTAGAAGACGGGGGTTCTGCACCAGGGCGCGCGCGATCAACACCTTCTGCAGCTCACCGCCGCTGAGTCTCGTGACGGGTCGATCACTCAGATGCGCCAGCCCCAGCCGATACAACATTTGCTCGACCGCGACGAGATCCACGCCTTTGTCCGTGTCCGCGCCCGCATGCGGAAGACGCCCGAGGAGAACCGCCTCGAAGACGCTCACCTGCACCGGTTGCGTCATCTGTGGGAGGTAGGCCACCAGCCGGGCGCGACGCGCGCGACTCAGCTGCGGAAGTTCGGCGTCGTCGAGTCGAATCCGGCCCGCTTGCAGGGGCAGGATGCCGGCGACCAACTTGAGCAATGTCGACTTGCCTACCCCGTTCGGTCCGAGCACGGCCGTCAGGGCACCGGGCGGGGCCTGCGCCGAAAGCCCGGACAAAACCGGCGCGCCTGGATAGCCGAAGTGAAGCGCCTCGATCGCCAGCACGGCTCAACGCTGCCCGCGCAATAGTAAGACGAGCAGGATAGGGGCCCCGACCAACGCGGTGACGGCTCCGACCGGGAGCATGGCAGGTGCGATCGCGAGGCGCCCCAGCGTGTCGGCGGCAAGAAGCACCAGCGCACCGGTCAATGCCGAGAGGGGAAGCAGAAAACGCTGGTCGGCACCGATCAGGAGCCGGACCGCATGGGGTGCGATCAGACCGACGAAGCCGATGACGCCGAGGAAGGCGGTCGCGATCGCCGCCAAGGTGGCGGCAGCGGCCGTGCCGATCAGACGTTGACGCACCACATCGACGCCCAGTGCACGGGCCGGGTCATCGCCCCACGCCATCGCGTTGTAGTGCTTTGCCGCGCGCAAGGGCAGCAGGCCGATCACCACCAGCGCTGCGGCCAGCCAGGCGACCTCGGGCCAGCCGGCGCGGCCCAGATCGCCGAAGGTCCAGAAGAGGGTCGCCGCGGCTTGGGTGTCGGAGGCGAAATACTGAACGATCATGGTCGCGGCGCTCGCAAAGGCACCCAAGGCGATCCCGGCGAGCACCACCGCCTCCGGCGTGAGCCCGCGTAGGGTGGCGATCGTCAGGATCACGGCCGCGGCACCGAGTCCGCCCAGCAGCGCCAGCATCACGACACCGGCCGGCGCGGTGAGGGTCACCGCCTGGGTGCCGGTGCTGTGCAGCTGACCGGCGCCGAAGAAGACGATCGCGCAGGTCGCCCCCAGTGCAGCACCTTGCGAGATCCCGAGCGTGAAAGGCGATGCGAGCGGATTGCGCAGCAGCCCCTGGAGCAGTGTCCCGGCCAGCCCGAGCGCAGCCCCGGCCAGCAACGCCGTGGCGACGCGCGGTAAACGAATACCCCAGACGACCTGGGTGCCGATCCCCTCCTGCCCCGGACCGGCGAGCAGGATCGACATGAGCGCCTCCAAGCTCAGTCGATAGGTCCCGCTTGCGAGCGACACCAGGGTCAGCACCAGCAGGGCGCCGGCCATGGACAGCCCTACCAGGAACCGACGCCGGAGCCGTCGGCGATAGAGTGCGAGCGGTGCTTCAGGAGCAGGCACGCCCCACCTCGCCGATCGAAGCGCGCGCCTCACCAGGCTCGAACCCCGCCGTTCAGCACATCCACGTGCGCGAAGCCGAGTCCGCTCCGCGCCAGCTCCTCGTAGAGAGGCCGGCGGAGGAAGAGTCGATAGAGCTCGTCGGCCTTGGCGCGTGGCTCCACGTCCGAGAAGGCTTCGGGGGTCAGGATCCCGGCGATGAACCAGGCATTGATGAGTGCGTGCTCGACGTTGGTGTTGTAGGCGTTGTACGGCAAGGTCGCATAGACCCGACCCTCGCGCACGGCGCGCAGCGCGCGGAACGCTCCCGGATTGGTCGCCTGCTCGGTGAGCACGGCCGGCACGCCGGCGGCATCGATGAACAGGGCCGGAGGATCCCACGCCAGGATCTGCTCGAGGTCGAGAAAGAGGTGTCCGCTGCGCCCGGTGCGGTCGGCCAGGTTCTCGGTGCCTGCCCAGGCGAGCGTTGGATGTCCCGCCTGCGTGCTGGTGAGTCCTTGCTGACCCTTAAGACTGACCCCGCCGAGATAGGCCGCGACCGGCGTTCGGTCGCCGACACGCTGCGCGAGCTCGGCGACCGAGGCATCCATGGCGCCGATCAGGGCCTCGGCCCTGGCATCGCGTCCCAGCGCCTCGCCGAGCCGACGCAGCGAGGCGCCGAACACGGCCGGATCGAGCAGTCCGGTCGCCCCGTAATCCAGGGCGAGGACAGGAACACCAACCCGTTCGCGCAACATGCGTCGCTGCTGCTCGTCGAGGGTGACGGAAATCGCGAGATCCGCACCGACCCCGACCAATGCCTCCAGATCCGGGAGTCTGCCCGCCCCGCCGGGACCGATGACCGGCAGGTGCGCGGTCGCCTCGCCCGAACGAAAGGCATAGGCCCGACCATCCGGGCTGCGACGCTCGATCTCCTCGATCGCGCAGAGATCCTCCACCGCATCGAGATACACCACGAATCGGAGCGCACCCGGACCCAAGGCGACGAGCCGCCGCGGGTTCGGCGCGCCCGTGTCCGTCACGCCGACGCCGAATCCGCTGGCCAGCGCGGCCGGCAACCCCAACATCGCACTCAATACCCGACGTCGATGCATGAGGCTTCAGAACTCCGTGGCGAGGCTCAGGACGATGCTCCGCGGTGCCCCGGCATAGAAGCCCACCGTGCCGGAACCGTCGTCCTGCGCATCGATTGCCCCGATGTACTTCGCGTCGAGAAGGTTGCTGACGTCCAGGCCCAAACGCAGACCGCCGAGCGGCCCGACCGGGGGTGAGACCCAGCTCGCCGAGAGGTCCAGCGTCCAATAGGCATCGACCGGCTGCCTGTTGAGCGGGTCGCCGTAACGTCTGCCGACATAGCGAACGACCGGCAAGACTTGCCAGGGCCCGCGCTCGAAGACGAGCCCGGCGCGCAGCATCCAGTGCGGGGTATCCGGTACCTGATTGCCCGCGAGCGGCAGCGTCTGGAGGCCGTTCGCTGTTCGCCGGGCCAGATCGTCGTCGAAGGTGTAGCTCAGATAGGTCGGGTTGAGGTAGGCGAGGAGATCGGGCGTGACGGCGTAACTGGCGAGCAGCTCAACGCCCTTCGACGTCGCCCCGCCGACGTTCTGGTGGTAGTTGAGGTTCACCGAAGGATCCAGGGCAACAGCCAGGAGGTCGTGATGCCGGGCATAGAAGAGTGTCGGCGCGAGCTCCAGGCGCTCGCTCGCCCATCGCAACCCAAGATCGATGTTGTCCGAGGTCTCCATCCGCCAGCTGTCGAAGAGATCCTGCAGGACCAGTCCCTGCGCCTTGAAAGCCGCGCGGTTGCTGGCATAGATGTTCGTCACGGGCACAAAGGCATAGGGGCGCATGTAATTGCGGCCATAGTTGGCATAGACCTCCAGTCGTCCCGATGCGTCCAACTGCCAACTGGCCCCCAGGTTCGGCGACCAGGCATCGAAGGTGAGCGCATCCAAACTCAAATCCGGGTCCGGGCCCGGGTTGCGGCGCAGCGCGGCGGACCATCCGGAGGGTGTGTCGGAATCGGTGCGATATGCCGTACTGGCCGGCTCCCCGTAGCGAAAGTACTTGATGCCGGCCTGCCAACGGAGCCGCGTCGAGGTCTGCCCCACCTGTAAATACGGGCTATTCACGGCTCCGCGTCCCTCGTTCTCGGCAAGATAGACCCAGCCGCTTGGCCGTCGACCTGTCGGCGTGACAAGCATCCGCCGAACCGCCTTCTCGAGATCGGCCGATTCCCACCAATAGCCGGTGCTGAGCTCGAAACCACCGACCTCGCCGATGTACTCGGCAATCAGACCGTAGCGGTCCAGGTCGCGAAACTGGTCCTGCAGCCCGTTGCGAAGGACGGCGTCTTCGCTCGACGCATAGGGCTTGAGGGTGAGGACACCGTCGGCAACCGGCACTGTGCCGATGCCGAGCAGATCGCGATTTTCGGTTTGGCTGAAGTAGAAGTCGTAGTAGTCCCGATCCAGCGCCGGATCGCCCGTGAAACGGGTGTTGTAGTCGATGTCGCGATTGCGCTCGACGTTCCGAGCCTGCTCATAGGTCAGCGGGCGAAGGTTGTGGGTGTTGGTGTCGGTCGCGTTGAAGAAGAGATCGGCGCTCGAGCCGGCAACCCCCTCGGCCAGATTCAGCCCAAAGGCCAGATTGCGCCGCGGCCCCAAGGAACCGGCGCCCTTCCATTTATCCGCATCCGTGTAGGAGAGGGACAGGAAGCTGCCGAGCCCGCCGACTATCGGACCGGTATCGAGCCGAACGAAGGCGCGCTGATAGGCATCCGAGCCATAGGCCAGACTTGCTTGGACGCCGGCCTCCGGTGCGGGACGGCGATAGCTCAAAGCGATGGCACCGCCGCGGTTCCCCACGGCCGAGCCGATCGCCAATGGGGCCATCCCCTTATAGAGCGCAAGCGACTCGATATTCTCGAAATCGAAAAGGTTGTCGCGCGGTCCGATCGGCATGATCCCGTAACCGGGCAATCCGTCGATGGAAAGCCCCACGAATTGGCTCTTCACGCCGCGGATTCGCATGAAGGTCGCGGCAAGGCCGTAGGGGTCCGTCATCTCGGTATCGACACCGGGCAGAAGATCGAGATTTGCAAAGACGTTGGTCCGCCCCGCCGCCCCGCTCGCACGCCTGCCTTCCTCCGTCAGCGCGCTGCCCGTATAGAGCGTGTCACCCGGAAACTGGACCGAGTAGATGGGCGACCCCACGACCTCGACCGTCTCCAGCTGCACCGCTTCATCCGAATGGCCAATCGCGGGCAGACATGCCACCACGGCGAGCGACAGGCCAAAAGGTTTCGCGTTCCACATCCACTTGTACTCGGATCAACAGGATGGCGCGAATGTTACTAAATATCACATCGTATTACCAGCCGCGGACCCGAGACCTACGGCCGCGCCCGGCGACTCTGGGCCGAGCAGGACGACAGCGACGCATCACCCGATCGATCTTCGACGGGCTCCGGTCGCGACATGCACCGCACCCTCACCCCGCCCGCACCACCCCCGACACCACCCCGAGGATCTCCACCTCGTCCTCGACGAACACCAGCGGGTCCATGGCCTCGTTCGCCGGCTGCAGGCGGATCCCGTCGAGCTCTCGGTAGAAGCGCTTGAGCGTGACCCCGTAGCCGTCGATCCGGGCCACCACCGTCTCGCCGTTCTCGGCCGTCGGGCGTTGCTCCACGACGACCAGATCGCCGGTGTCGATGCCGTCGTCGGTCATGGAATCGCCGCGAACATAGAGCGCAAAGCTGCGCTCGGCCGCATGCCGCTTCACCAGACGGGCAGGGACCGTCAGGGTCTCGCGCTCCTCGACCGCGAGGACCGGCTGACCGGCGCTGACCAGACCGAGCAGCGGCAGCTCGACGGTGAGCTCCTCACTCGGGTCGAGCGGCTCCAAGTCGGGGTGCCAGGTGGGACGCACCTGTCTACGAATCGGTTGCAACACATCGTCCATCGCGTTCTCCGGGCGGTGAGAGTGTATTCGGGGAGTTTAGTCGCAGAACCGGGATCATGCGCGTTCAATACCTGCTGAATCCCGCACCTCTCCGCCGATATCGAGAACACGGTCGGACCCGAACACCGCCTCTTGCAGCCTCGCTTGCGTGTTCACGATGGCGTCGCATGCCATCTCGACCATGGCGTTGACGATCGCCTCCGCCGACTCGCCCGCGCGCCGAAGATCGGTGCGGATCCCGACGATCTTCGCGTCCGCCGCCTTGGTCGCGAAGAAATACCCGATCTCCCACGCGGTCCCGTCGTCGACCTGGGTGCCGTCGAGCAGGGCGATCAGCAGATCGGCACGGTCGAGCCCGGCCTTGCAGCGCCGGAAGATCTCCGTGCGTGCCCCGGCCCCCAAGGCGACGATGGCCTCGGGCGTAATCAGCTCGTAAGGCCAAAGGATCTCGACGGCCTGGCCCCGTCGTGCCGCCTGCTCGAGCAGGAGGCGTTTGGTCTTGCGGTGCCAGTCGCGTTCGGCTTCGGTGAACAGCGGTCCTGCCAGATAGATGACGCGCATGATCGTCCCTCGAATTCCCGTGTGTTCGTCATCGAACCCCGCGTCGGGATTACCCCGCGCGTACCCTCGCCAACCCCGCCCAGCGCGTCGTCGAGATCCCGGAGCCACGCTCCGAGCGACGCCGCCAGCCGGACCCGCGCAGTTGACCCGCGAACCGCAGGGTCTCGCGCCCGTACTTGCGATTAACCGCATCCAGCACCGCCATGCGGCGCCGTACGCGCTCCTCCTCCCCGACCTCGGCGAACAGATCCGCCGGCGCCTGCCCGGCCGGGACCACATCCGGCAGCAGCACCCCGGCCTTGCGGTAGACATCCCCGGCGCGGAACAGCCGGTCGACCCCACTCGTTGCGGCCCGTACCAACGCCGTGCTGTCCTGGGTCGGCACCGGGAAACCAACGGTCACGGCGTTCGCATAGAATGCCCGGCCCGTCTCGAAGGGGTTGGTCTGCACGAACACCGTCAACGCCGGGGCGGCGAGCCCCTGCGACCGCAGCTTCTCCCCGGCACGGCTCGCAAACGCCGTGACCGCCGCCCGCAGCTCGGCCGGCGCGGTCACCGCGGCACCGAAGCTGCGCGAGACCATGACCTGCCGGCGGGGCGGCGCCACCTCCTCCAGCGCCAGACAGGCGCACCCGCGCAGCTCCCGAGCGATGCGCTCCACCACCACGCCGAAGGACGCGCGCAACCGCTGCGGATGCGCCTCGCGCAACGCCCGCGCATCGGCGATGCCGATCGCGCGCAGACGTGCGCCCGAGCGACCCGCGATGCCCCAGAGGTCTTCCACCGGAACCGCCGCCAGCACGGCGTCGGGATCCGGCAGCGCCGACCAGTCGAGCACCGGACCGGCCGGTCCCTGGCCCTTCTTGGCCAGCCGATTGGCGAGCTTCGCGAGCGTCTTGGTCGGGGCGATCCCCACCGCCACCGGGATGCCGGTCCAGCGCCGCACGGTCCGGGCGATCTCCAGTCCTAAGGCGGTGGGATCCCGGACCCCGGCCAGATCCAGAAAGCACTCGTCGATCGAGTAGATCTCGATCCGCGGGGCGAACCCCGCCAACACCTGCATCACCCGCCGCGACAGATCCCCGTAGAGGGCGTAGTTCGAGGAGAAGACGGCGGCGTCGGCCCGGCGCAAGACCTCGGCGTACTTGAAGTAGGGCGCCCCCATCGGGATGCCGAGCGCCTTTGCCTCGTTGCTGCGCGCCACCACGCAGCCGTCGTTGTTGGAGAGCACCACCACCGCACGCCCCTCCAGGCTCGGCCGGAAGAGTCGCTCGCAGGAGGCGTAGAAGTTGTTGCAGTCGACCAGGGCGAACATGGCGGGCACCTCACGGGCCATCCACGGCGGCGAGGGCCTCCACTGCCTGCCACTCGCGGTTCAGCGCCTGGTCGAGCGCCGTCGGCACGCGTCCGGCGAAGGTCGCGACCAGTTCCTTGTAGTACCAGCGCGTACCCTCAAGCCCTGCGCTGAAACGCGACCAGACCATCGCGCCGCATTCAACGCGGTCCAGGTGAATCGCTTGCAGATTGGCGAGCTTGTCGCAGGCCGACACCAGCAGCCCAGGCCCCGTGGCCTGGGCCAGATGCGCCATATAAGCCTCCTTGCGCTCCCGCCAGGGGGCCTTATGACCCGCCGCATCCGGCACGTCATCGGTGCAGAAGCGCACCAGCGCCAGCACCTCGGCGCCACACTCGGTCGCGATGCGCTCCGCCCAGTGTTCTCCCCCATCCTCGAGCACATCATGCAACAGCGCGGCGATGATCTGGTCGGCGTCCCCGCCGTAGCGCTGCACCAGCGTTGCGACCGCGACCGGATGGGTGATGTAGGGCAGCGCTAGCCCCAGGACATTGGCCGTGCCCTTGCGCACCTGCCCATGGTGGGCCTGCGCGGCCAGACAGAGAGCGGCCTCGAAACGGGTCGCGAAGGATGTCATGGGTGATTCCTCGGCAAAGGCACCAGACTAGCACTGCCCCGCGACAGTGACTGTCGCACCCGCACGGCTCAGAACGAATGCACGACATGGGCAACCACGCCCCAGACCACCAACCCCATCTCGCCCTGAATCTCCAGCGGCGCATAGTCCGGATGCTCGGGCACCAGCCAGACCCGCGCACCCTCGATCTTCAGGCGCTTCAGGGTCAGCTCGCCATCCACAGCGGCCACCACGATCGACCCGGACTTGGCCTCGCGCGAGCGATCCACCACCAGCAGATCGCCGTCGCGGATCCCCGCACCCGTCATGGAGTCCCCCTGCACCCTCAAAAAGAAGGTCGCGGCCGGATGCCGGATCAACTGCTCGTTCAGATCGATGGTCCCTTCCAGATCGTCGTCGGCCGGCGAGGGGAAGCCGGCGGGGATACGCGCGCCGAAGAGCGGGAGCGGGCAGGGGAGCGGGGCGAGGGTGCAGGCGTGCACGATCATCGGCGTGCCGAACACAGCGGATGAACCCGCGGCGCACTCAGGGCGCCGACGGCGAAATCGGATCGAGGCATGTCGGATGACCGGAGCTGTATAAACGTCCAGTCATGATAGCGCATGCGGGGGTGGTCGGGCCAAGCCGGACGGCCGAGCTCTAAGGGTCGCGATGCAGATGACCGTGACGATAGGTGATTCGACCCGCGACGGGGTCCAGGATCGACGCGATCTCGCCCTGGCTGACGGTGCGCAGCAGCGCAAAGCAATGGATCGGGATACCCGGAAAGGTCGCGGCGAGGTGCGGCAGGACGCCGACAAAGGAGGATCCGCGGGTCACGATGTCGTCAACGAGCACCAGGGCTCGCGGGGCATCGAGTGGCCTGACCGACTCCACTCGGATCGTGCGGTAATGGTCGGGAGGGTCGGGGCGTCGACCCGGAGCCGCCAATGCCGCTTTGCCGATCGCCTCGGCCCGGCTCAGGCATGGCAAGACCGAGCCACCGATTCCGCAGTCTTGCAGCGCCTCGCAGATCACCATTGCAGGCCATAACGAGCCTTCCTTGATCAGCGAGCTCCGGGGCATCGGAACCAGAGTCACATCCGGCCCCAGAAACCGGGAGAGACAACCGCAGGCATCGAGGTTCTCCTTGGCCCGCAGGGCGGCATGCCCGATCACCGCGACGCCACCGAGAACGCCGTTGGTCTTGATCGCCGTGCGCACATCCCGAGAGCGCCGGGACAAGGGACTCTGACCGCGAACCGCGTACTGAAGGAGTGCGCCGAACGCGATCTCAGAAGGGAACGGCGACATCGAGTGGGTCGGGAACGCGCGGCGGCAGGGCTTCGAGGAAATCCTCCAGCGTGTCGTTGCTCAGGATCCGCGCACCATAGTCCAGCATGCTCGCGGGCCACTTGAAGGCCGGATCGCTGGCCACCGCATGGGTGATGTAGAGCAGCCGCCCCAAGCGCAGCGCTTCCCAGCCTTGGGAGAGCGACCCGCTCGTTTCGCCCGCTTCGATGATCACGGTCGCGTCCGAGATCAGCGCCATCGTGCGGTTGCGTTGAGGAAAGTGGAACCGCTGGGTCTTGGTCCCCGGCGGGAACTGGGACACCAACAGGTGATCCGTCGCGATGCGCGCTTGGAGCAGCTCGTTCTCGCGCGGGTAGACACGCTCAAGCGGGGTACCGATCACGGCGATGGTCCGTCCGCCGGCAGCGATCGCCGCGGTATGTGCAGCGGTGTCGATTCCCAGCGCCAGCCCACTGACCACCACGGCACCCTCGTGCGCCAGCCGAGCAGCGAGCTTGCGCGCCCGCGCCAAACCGGCCGGCGAGGCTTGCCGCGCGCCGACGATGGCCACCCGCGCACCGGTCTGCAGGATCCCGAGATCGCCCGCGACATACAGATGCTCGGGCGCATGCTTGCGCTCGACCGCATTGAGCGGGCCCAGAAGCTGGTCAGGTGTATAGGTCGCAGGGTTCATATCCCCGGGGAGCATAGCGCACCCGAAACCCCGGCGGTCAACCAGGCGGACCGGCCGTCTCGGACCACTCCGAACGCAACAGCGCCTGCAAGACGACATCCTCGTACAGGCCCCACTTGCGAACCCGTTGCCGCAACAGCCCTTCCACTTGGAAACCCAAGCGCGACAGGACCCGCCCCGACGTCGGATTGCGGACCATGTGGTAGGCATAGACCCGGTTGAGGTCCAGATCCCGAAACGCGTAGCGCAGGACCGCAGCGAGTGCCTCCGCCATGTACCCGCGCCCCCTGATTTCGACCGCCAGCCAGAAGCTTAACTCGGCCAGGGCGTGCTCGGGCTCGATGTCCCGGAGCTCGGCGAAGCCGACGAATACCGCGGGGACATGCGTCCGGAATGTGAAGGCCACGCCGTACCCCAGCTGCATCGCCTCGACACGGGATCCAACATAGCGCTCGGCGTCTTGCGCCGAGAAGGGATGCGCAATGGAGATCATGGTGTCGGCCAACTCGCGCCGCCCGGCCGCGGTCTGCACCACGCTCAGGTCCTCGACACCGATCGGCCGCAGGAGGAGTCGCTCGGTCCGGATCACGTCACCGAGCATGGCGTTTCCTGTTCAAAGGATGCATGTCGATCGGTTGCCCCCTTCGCCGCAGAGCGCCATGCCGGCCGCGCGCAACTATGCCGGCCGCGCGCACCTGCCCGGACGTCCGCGTTACGCCTTCAGTGCCGTTGCCACCCGTTCCAGAATGGCATGCGCCTCGGCGGCGACCTGATCGGCTACTTCGTCCTCGACCAAGGCGAGCACGGGAACCGGATCCATGAAATCCACGGCGGTGCGTGACGGCGACACCTCCCGAACCACGACGTTGCAGGGCAGCAGCGCCCCCGCAGAGGGCCGAGAGCCGATCACGCGGCTGGCCAGCCCTGGCGCACAGGCCCCCAGGATGCGATAGCCGCCGATCTCTTCGTTCAGCTTGTTTCTCAGAATCGCGGCGACATCGACGTCGCTGACGATTCCGAGACGTTCGGCCGCCAAGGCGGCCACGACGCGCTCCACGGACGCGTCGAAAGGGTGGTCGATCTCTACGCCAAAGGCATAACTCATCGGGCTGCTCCACAGGGTTGAGGGGTTTTCGGCACCGCTTGCAAAGGACGGGCACGCACGACGGCGACAGCGAACCCCGTGCACGCCCTCGACACCGAGGTGGCGTCGCAGCGGGCACAGACAACCGCCATCACCCTCACCGCCCCACGTACTCCGCCAGCAACGCCTGCACCTCGTAGATGTCGACCGCCGTGCTGAAGGTCTTCTGGATCGGGGTGGACATCCCCGAGGTCCAAAGCTTGAGCTCGGCCTCCAGATCGAAGTGACCGGCCGACTCCACCGAGAAGCGCACCACGCTCTTGTAGGGGATCGACAGATACTCGACCTTCTTGCCGGTCAGCCCCTGCTTGTCGATCAGGATCAGCCTACGATTGGTGAAGAGGACGGCGTCGCGCACCAACCGGTAGGCGTGCTCGATCTGTTCGCCGTTGCCGAGGATCTTCGCGTAATCGCTGTTCGCCTTCTCGGCATCGACCTTCGATGCGTTGCCGAGCAGTCCGTTCATCAAGCTCATCGCATTCTCCCTTTCGCATCGGGACCGGGCCCCCGCCCGGTCGTGTGGCTTATGGTCCATCCGAAAAGCACATCCTGCCCTGTCGCGTCCACCGCTTACCCCGCCCGACTGGCGGCGACGGTGGCTTCGATCTGTACCGCCAGCGCGCCGTCAAGACCCAGCGCAGAGGCGAGTGCATTCAGGTAGATCCGCTCCGGGGGCGAGGGCGGGTCGACCATCAGTGCCGAGGCGGTATAGACCTCGGCCGCCTGCTCGGGCGTGCGCGCCGTCGCCGCCAGCCCCGCGATGTCCAGCGGGCGACCGTACTCCTCGAACAGGAACGCTTTGTCCTCGGCCGGCAGTGAAAGGCCATTGATCTGGTTGAGGATGGTCTGGCTCTCCTGGACATCGATCTGGCCGTCGGCCTTGGCCGCCGCGATCATGGCGCGCGCCAGCAGTAAACCGAGGGCCATGTCGCCTTGCTGATCCCCGGGGGCCGGGATGAAGGCGCTCCCGCTCGGAGGCGGCTCGATCGCCGTCGTCGTGCCCGGCTGCTGGCCTTGTTGATAACTCTGCCACGCCTTGTAAGCCAATCCGCCGACCAGGGCCACCCCGCCCAGCTTCACCGCGGAGCCCGCAAACTTCCGGGCCTTCTTGCCCTTCTTCCCGCTCAGCAGGCCCGCCAGGGACCCGCCGGCGAGACCGCCGGCCAGGCCACCCGCCAGACCGCTGCCCACCAACTCATCGAGCAAACGCTTCGCGTCGATCATGCCGGGATCCTCGCCATCAGTTCCGATTCGCTCATGAGCACTTCTCCGCAGGCTCGCTCTCGATCTCCTCGACGCGCTCGCCTTCCGTGTCCACGGAGGCACAGGCACCGATGTCGAGCGGGCCATCGTCGGTGTCGATCTTGGTCGCGGCGGTGGCCGTAAAGGTCTGTCCGCCGATGACCCATTTACCGATATGACCGTCCGCGGGTCGGCTCTCGACGATGCCGTAGACATCGTCGTCGGCCACGGCGCCGAGCGAAAAGGCGAGGGCGGAGAAGGCCAGGGTAAAGGCCGGGATACGTGGATTCTTCATCGGGGTTTCTCCTCGGTTCAATCGGTTTCGGGTCAAGATAGCCGATGCGTGCTGACGATAGGATGACGATCACGCTCGCCTCATCGCTGCCGCTTGATCGGCAACGATCTTCGATGCCTGGACGCGCGATCCGTTCATCAAACCCATCCGGGCTGACCCTTCGCATCCGGACCGGGCCCCGCCAGTCTCCCGGCGCACGCGCCGATCGATCCAAACGGCATCCGCCGGTCAAAGGCCCGCCTCGTCACGCCGCCACGACGACCCGGCTCGCGGGCCTCCGAAAGGAACGCGGCATCAGGGGTCCGCGACCGAAGCGCACAAGGAGATCCGGCCGCCCCCGGTCGAGCCCGATCGCGGCGGCCAACTCGGACCGCAGCGCGGCCACCTCAAGCGGCTGATTCAGATGCGCAGTGCGCACCCCGAGCACCGTCGCCTGCAAGGCAAAGCGCTCGAAGGCACGGCCCGCCTCGACCCAATGGGCCGGCGCATCGACCTCCGAGACGAACACCGCGAGCCCCGCGGAGCTGCGCACCTGGCGCACCACCTTCGCGTTCTCGGCCTCGGCCGAGACCAGGCGCTCGAACAGCGCGCGTCCGAGCCACGCCGGTAGGCTCGGGTTGCCGGTGCAGGCCGCGAACAACCCATCCCCCGTTGCCTTCGCCTGCCCGGCATTGAACCGGACCCAGTTCTTCAACTCGCGGAGGAAGGCCGGATCATTCAGTTGAGCGCGGTTGCCCTCGACGACCAGCTCCAACACGCGCTCCATCGGCGCCCGATCGGTGAGCAGCACCACCCGCACGCCCGCGCCGGTTCCGGCCGACTCCAAAGCGCGCAGCTCCGCGCTCGACAGTGGGCGGCCATCGTAGAGGCAACGGGTCGACTGGCGGGTCGCAATGGCCTCGAACAGCGCCGAGCGCTCCACCGGTCCCGCCTCAAGCGCCACCGTCACTGAACCACCCGCGGTGCCCCGGTACCGCGCCTCGCCCCGCAGACCTAGTGCCGGCGCGGCCTGCAGCAGATTCTCCGCGGCACAGCCCAAGCTGACGAAGAGATGGTGATCGTCCGGATCCACGACCGGACAGCGTCGGCTCCAATCGGGCAGGACCTCGATCTGGTGCGGCCCCAACCGAAACCGCCAGCACTGGGTGTTGTGACTGGAAGGCGCCAGGATGGCGTGACGCACCAGCTCCAGATGTCGCGGATCGGGATGGTCGGTCATGGTCGAGTCCTCGTATCGAGCCGAAAGGGGCAGGGCGTTGCATTCGACGTGCTGAATCGCCTGACGCGCCGCTCGGTTTCACAGGGCGGCGTGGGCAGTTGCCAGACCTCTGCCACTGAGTCTAGGGCATCGGCCCGGTCGACAAGTTGGCGCTAGGACCGACTCATCTTCAGAACCGCCCCTCAGTCAATCTGATCGCACCTCCCATCCCGTGCCCCCCGCATCGCGAATCTGGCCCGTCGTCTGCCAACCGACCAACACCCACCGTCCGCGCAGGTGCGCGCAGCCGGCCGGGCCGTTCCGCGCGCCATGCAGCCCGATCCGCCGAATGTCGTCGGCTGTCGGTAACATAACATTACATAATTTCGATATTTTGTTATGATATGGATATAACCCCACGGAGATCCCCCATGGCACGAACCGGCTTGACGCGCGAACAGGTCCTGGAGACCGCCGAAGCCCTTCTCCTGGAAGGCCAGACGCCAACCGTGGTGAGCATCCGCTCCCGCCTTGGCGGCGGCTCCACGGTCAACATCACCAAGTGGCTGGGGGAGTGGAAGGCCGAGAACGACCTGCGACGCGTCGAGACGCTCCCGTCGATGCCCGTGGCCGTCGAGGGGGCGATGCGTCAGGTCTGGGGGGCGGCCTGGAAGGAAACCCAGACTCAGATCGAGGCCGAGCGCGAGGCCCTCGCCAATCTCCGCAAGGACATCGAGCGCGAGCGCACCGAGATGCTCGCCGAGATCAATCGCCTCGACGGCGAACTCGAGAAGGCCAAAACCGAGATCGACGCATTCAAGGCCGAACTTGCCGCCGAGCGACATGCCCATGAAGGCACACGCGCCGACGTGAAGGAGGCGCGCGCCATCGCCAGCGAGCGCAAGGCACGCATCGAGCAGCAGGCCGCTGAGCTGCAAGATGCCCAGCGCAGCGCCGCCGAGGCGACGGCTCAGGCCGGCCGGGCGCAGGCGCTCGTGGCCGAGCGCGACCGCGCCTTGGCCGATAAAGACCGGCTCGCCGCCGACCTCAAGCGCGAGCAGGAGACCGCCCGCCAGGCCAAGGCCGCGATCGACGCCGGTGCGGGGAAGATCCGCAAGTTGGAGGAGGCTTTGGAGGAGGAGCGGACGGCTCGCACGGAAGGGGAGCGGAAACTCGCGGACCTGCGTGTGGAGGTGGCCACGCTTACCGAGCGCGCCGCCCGGACCGATGAGCTGCGGGCACTCGTCGAGACGCTGCAACATGCACAACCACAGGGGAGGAGCTGAGCATGCGCACCTGTTATCTAAACCTCCGAGCCAGCGGCCCGGATCCCGATCGCGACGAGATCCTGGAGATCGCGCTCCTCGACGATGCGGGCGCGATCCTGCTCGACAGCTCGGTGCATCCGCGCCTTCCGACGATCTGGCCCGACGCCTGGCGGATCGCCCGTATCGCGCCCGAGGACGTGGCCAACGCTCCGCTTATCGACGAGCTGCACCCGAGCATCATCGAGGCCGTGTGGGATGCGCGGGTGGTGATCTACAACGCCGCCGACCAAGCTCCCTTGTTGCGCGAGGTGCTCGCGCATGCCGCCGAGGTCCAATGCGCCATGCGGGCCTACGCCACGGTTGCGGGCGAGTGTACGGATCCGCGGGACGCCGTGCAGTGCCCCCCGCTCGGCGTGGCCGCAGCACATATCGGCCACGTTTGGACCGGCCGGCCTCACCGCGCCCTCGCGGCCTGTCGGGCGACCCGTGCCGTCTGGCACTGGACCAACGCCCAAGCCACGCCGAACCAGACCACGCCCGCCGCACCGCGGATGCACCGACCGGAAGGGTGAGACCATATCCACAGGCTCGCCGAAATACCCGCTGGCCCGCCTCTCGCCCGCCAAGGCCGATATCCCATCATCGCCATCGCCCATCGAGCAGCTGGCAATCGTGGCAATCGAGCTGCAGGAGGCCCAGCGCCAAGCCACCGAAGCGACGGCTAATGCCGGCCTGGCGCAGGCGCTCGTGGGCAAGCGCGACCGCGCCTTGGCCCACAAAGGTCGGCTCGCGAACCGAGAACAACCTCCAGCGCGAGCAGGAAACCGCCAAACAGGCCAAGGCCGCGATCGCCGCCGGTGCGGGGAAGACCCGCAATCTGGAAGAGGCTTTGGAGGACGGGCGGACGGCACATGCCGATGCGCTGCGGACCCTGTTGGATGAGCTACGACATGATCACGGAAACGCAAGGAGCTGAACATGCGAACCATCTTTCTTGACTTGGAAACCACTGGGCTGGACCCCCTCCACGACGAGATCCTGGAGATCGGAATCCTCGACGACGCGGGCGAGATCCTGCTCGATACCCTCGTGCACCCTCAATGCCGGACTGCCTGGCCAAGCGCGCAGAAGGTCAACGGGATTGACCCATCGACAATCGCAGACGCACCGTCACTCGTCGAGCTGCGCTCACACATCAGCGCGGTCGTCGCCGGTGCAAGGGTGGTCATCTACAACGCGCCGTTCGACTCCGGCTTCCTGGTCCGGGAGTTGGCCGGAGCAGGTGAAGTGGCCTGCGCCATGCAAGCCTTCGCGCAAGTCTTCGGGGAATGGAGTCATACGCACGGCACCTGGCGCCGCAAGAAGCTCGCCTTCGCTGCGCACCATGTCGGCTACGTCTGGCCCGGCAATGCCCATCGCGCCATTCAGGATTGCATGGCAACCCGTGCCGTCTGGCACTGGACCAACGCCCAAGCCGCCCCGATCCAGATCGCACCCGCCACACCGCACGCGCACCGATCGGAACCCTGACACCATGTCCACACACTCACCGAAATACCTGCTGGCCCGCCTCTCGCCCGCCAAGGACGACATCCTCGTCATCGCCATCACTCGCGAGTCGGTGATGACCTGCGACATCGCGCCCATGCTGGAGAAGCTGACCTCCCTCTCGTCCACCCGCGAGGCCGCGTTGCAGTGGGAGGGCACGTTGACCTTCGCTTTCGAGGGCTGGGACGACGACCCACGCGAGACCGCCGAGATCCCCGAGATCCGCGCCTATTTCGCCGCCCTCACCGAGGCATGGCCCCATTGGCTGCACTTCGGCGAGAAGGTCGGCGACACCATCCCGCACGTGCTGCGCCTGCTCTGCCGGGGCCGTTACGAGCGCCTGCGGCCGGGCCTGATCGGCTGGCGGTTCGATGGTTTCGACGACATCAAGCGTCTGCTCGCGCGTCTGTACTGCGGCCAGAACGCGATGTACAACCGGCTCGCGCTGCCGGAGGAGATCAACGAGCGAATCGCTCAGGAGATCGCGCAGCTGATCGAGAGTACCTTCCAGTGACCGGTGGCCGAGGAACCCCGCCGTAACCGGGATGAAGGGTTTCGCACCTTTGCAGATATTTCCGAAACGATGGCGCGTTTTCCGACGATTTGACTCAGGCTCTTTGCATCGGTATATTAGCATTAACTTATTTTATGGCCGAGCAAAGACTCATGAAATCCACACTCTTGATCCTGATCGCGACCCTGATCGCCTCTCCCGCCGTGTTGTCCGACACCAAGACGCCGGCACTCGATCTTGATCGCATCACCGCGCACGACCGGTCCGTCACGACAGAGGCCGGCCAAGACTGGTTCGCGCAACAGAGCCGGATCGCCGCAGAGCTCAAGACCGAGCACCTGCTCGCGACTCTGCACCAAGGTGGCTTGTCCGGCAGCGAGTTGGAAGACGTCGCCAGCTCGCTGGCTGAACCGAACGTGACCGAGCTGCTCGCGACCAGTGCCTACCACGAGGCCGTGTTCCAGGGGCGTGTCGCGATCCTCCCGAACTAATTGCAGTCAACGGCTTACCAGACCAACAATGCGGCCCTCGGGCCGCATTTTTTGTTGCCTTGTCGAAATCCTTGCCCTGTCTCGGAGGAATCCTCCTGCCTACAACCCGTTTGATGCGATCCACCGTCATCGCCGTCGTCGGACTGCTCGCCATCCTGGCCGGGAAGGTCAGCGCCGTTCTGCCGCCGGATGCGGTGGAGGGACTCAAGGCCGATGCCCAAGCCGTCCTCGAAGTGAAGGTGTTGGACGTGCAGACCGCTGCGGATCGAGCGGAGCGCTTCGACGTGGTCTATCGCATGGAGGTCGTCTCCGTACTGCGTTCGACCACGCGGGTGGAGTCGGGCGAGACCATCCAGGTGCGCTCTTACGGCGTGAGTCAGGCGCTCCTGGACCGTGGCTTTGTCGGACCCAAGATCCCGGCCATCCTGGAGCCGGGCTGGATCGGCACCGCCTACCTCGATCCCGACCCGCAGGCATCCGGCGCCGACGTCGAGCGCCAATTCGTGATCGCCGCGCACGGCGACAGCTTCGTGGAGCTGCCGCCGGGTCCGCCCGCGCTCAAGTACAGCGTCATGCCGTCCGAAGGCGAGCAGTGAGTTGACGGTCGCTCCCGGGCTTGGCTCGAGGGCGGGGGGACAACCATGCCGCAAGAGGTTCTGGAGGTGTTGGCCGGCCACCCGCGTTTCGACGACGTGCTGTCGTGGGACGCGGAACCGGAAGCAAAGCTTCGCTTCGATGCCTTTCCCGGTGAACCTCGGAACACCGACCTCCTCGTCATCGCAAACGATGCGTTTGGTCCCTTTGTGCTGGCGGTCGAAGCGAAGGCCGACGAGCCCTACGGCGAAACCCTCGGCGCCGTGCTCACCGCCGCCTTGGAGCGGCACATCGAGAATCCCAGGTCCAACGGCATCGCCAGGATCGAAGGTTTGGCGACGCTGCTCCTGAAGCCACGGAGTGGCGGTCAGCCCAAGGCCGGGGATCTGCGATACCAGTTGTTCACGGCTTGTGCAGGCACGCTGGCCGAGGCAGATCGACGACGGGCGGGGCGAGCAGTCATGCTCGTGCACGAGTTCATCACGCACGCCACAACCGACGTGAAACACGCGCGCAACGCATCCGATCTCCGGCTGTTCTTGTCTCGCCTGTCGGGTTGCTCCCACGGGGATGTTGCTGACGGGGAGCTTCAAGGGCCGTTTGTATTTGCACCCTATCCCGGCGTTGAGTTGTTTATGGGAAAGGTCAGGCGAAAACTCAGATGATCGCGATCGCCCCCTGATTCGCACTCACTCGCCAAGATCGCGATCCGGAGAGTCAGACGACCACGGGGCCCGAGTGCGTGTTCAGGGCAGAGGGCAAGGGACGATGCTTTACGCGGACCTCAAAGTGCGCCTTGCTCGGACAACCCCGGACGTTCCAGCCCCTTGCGCCAATCTTCCACGAACGTCTCGATCGACTCGATGAAGTCAGGATCGTGCTCGGTGCGGTTGATGGTGCAATGCACGAGCACGCCATCGGGCTCCGCCGTCACCGTCCAAGCCAGCGCGTTCGGGCAGCCGGGGAGGGTGAAACGCACGCCGTCGCGGATCGGCTCGCGCCGCACATGGAACTGGCCCCAGAGGCAGTAGATTTCGCCGGAATCGATCTCCTCACGCCAGCTCAAGACCCGGTCAATTGCCGCGCAGTGCTCGACCAGGCGCGGCCCGGTGATCCGATCGCGCAGCTGATCAGCGGACGCGACGAGGCGCGCGGTGGCAAAAAACTCCATGGACGAGGCTCCTGTCGGAAGGCGGCGAGAGGTTCAGCGCGCCGACCCGGCGGCCACCGCCTCGACGGCATCCACGAGGCTCGCGCGATAGGCTTCGAGATCCAGTTCTTCGGGATTCTTCAGCAACACCTCGCGAAGCTCCGAGAAGAACTGTGCATCCACCATCCGGCTCGCAAAGCCATCCTTCTTGAACTGCATGTTGAGGATCGAGCTCGTGTGGACCAGCCGTTCGACGAACGCACTGCGATGTGCCTCCTGTTCCCCGGACGACAGGGCGGCGAAGCGTTCGCGAACCCGGCGCTCGCGATAGCGATTCCAGTCGGTCAGGAGTGCTTCGCGAGCTTTCTCGGCGGCCTCGCGCTCGGTCGTTTCCGACCGGACGAGGCGTGGCGCGGCCTCGACCTTCGGCCGGTAATCCTCCTCGATCGCCCGGATCAGATAGGCGGAGAGAACCTTGACCTTGCCGGCTTGGTACTCGCGCTCGACATACGCGATGTTCTCGCGAATCCGCGTCTCGTCATAGGTCTCCACCAGCGCCTTCGCCTTGCGTTTACCGACACCCCGGACAACGAGCATTTGCTCCAACGGATCTTTCAGCAGCTCGACATGGGTTCCAGGCTCGCCGGAGGTGTCGACAGCCACCAGATCGACAAGCGCGAGCTGCGCGGCTTTGCGCTCGATCGTGAGGAGCAGGGCCACCACCGCACGACCTTTCTTGACACCGCTGTAGGCCACCGCGATATCGGAGTGCGTGTTGATCTCCTTCACGCATGGCTTGAGGACGTCGCTGTTCAGGTGTTTGTAGATGCCATCGAACTGGAGAACATGCCGGAGCGTGTCCAACGACACTGTAAAGGCATACGTCTTGGGATTGCCGGAACGGCACATCTCGTCGATCAAGAACTCGTAAAACGCGAGGGAGTATTTGCTCGAGAACTGGGTTTGGACGAGGAGCTGGATCTTGGCGAACAAGGTCGGATGCTCCACCTTCTCGACCAACAGCGGATTCAGGACATAACGTAACCGCCCACTGTTCATCTCCGCGCCGGCGAGGAAGGTGCAGACCCCCCAATCGGCCGTCCGGTCCTTCTTGAGGGTGTTCCAGACGATCGGATTCGTGGTCAGGCGCTCCAGCGCATCCCTGATCACGTCCGTGTTCTTGCTGCGCTCCAGACCGATGAGCGACATCAGCAAATCGACGGACATGACATTCGCGGTCTTGGCGGAACGCTGACTCTGGGAGTGCCAAATAATCGCGTTGAAGACCTTCCGCTCGATCAACGATAACCGATTGCCAACATGGATCGTCGCCGTGGGCTTGAGGAGTTGTTCGTTCCTATGCTGTTGAGCAAGCTCTTGCATCATCCCATGCCGTGGACCCTGCGTGACCCTAGGGTAGCCTATACGGTCGAGACGTGTCAGATTTTTTTCGACCTTTCGGGATAACCGCGGTAAGCCCCCAAATCCTCGACCTTTCGTATGGCCCCAAAACTTCGACCGTTCCTTTCAGCGCGAACCTTACCCGCTTGGCGAGGATCGCATCGGTACCTTGAGGCTCGATCCAGACCGGCCTGCCCAAATACTCGACCTTTCCCCAGAAATTCGACCTTTCGTCCCCAAATCCCCGACCTTTGTCCCAAAAACTCGACCTTTCGGCTTAAGATCAAACAGCATAACTATAAATATTTCAGTCTCTTGAGATTCTCCCCCAAATCTTCGACCGTTCATCCCCAAATCCCCGACCTTTAAAACTTTTTGTGAACAGCAAGTTGCGTCCATTTTCCCAAATTTCCGACCGATAAATCCCAAATCTTCGACCTTTCGTCATTTATTTCAATTTATTTTCAATTAGTTACCACGCCTTTTAATTGTTGTTAACTCTTAACTAATAGGACAACAACAGACCCCCACATCATCGACCTTTCGAGGAACCTGATACACCGGTGGACCTAGCTCGATCACTGTTGTTGTTTTTCATAAGGCTAAGAGTTCACCAGGCCAAGTTCCAGCGCATCCTGATCGCTATGGAAACTGCCCCAAATCCTCGACCGTTCGCTCCAACCAGCAGATCCGAAGGGAACCAAGGCCAAGGCTGACCGGCTGCGAAGCGCAGTACGATTTGCCCTAAAAGTTCGACCTTTCGGACCGAGATGAATTCAGAAATGAAATTAAAAACAAATGCTTGCACTGAAGCAACCACCGCTGATGAAGGGTTCCCCAAATCTTCGACCTTTCCCGTGAATCGAGCTTTCGTCGGATGCGGCCCCAAACCCTCGACCGTTCGGACCGATCGCTCGCTGGACGCGATGATGCCAGCTCTGCAACACCGTTCCGTTTTACGCTGGCCGGGAGGTGCCAATCTCGCGCGGGACAAGATCAAGGATCGCTGCCCCAAATCCTCGACCTTTCGAGTGTTCCAGCCGATCCGCAGGGCATCAAGACCAGCGCCGACGTTGACCGCCTGCGAACCGCAGCACGAGTTGCCCCAAAAATTCGACTTTTCGGACCGAGATGATTTTAGGAACGACCTTAAAAACAAATACTTGAAATGAAGCAACCATCGCTGATGAAGGGTTCCCCAAATCTCCGACCTTTCCAGCGGATCCAGCCCTCGACGGGTGTCGATCCCGAGGATCCGCGGACCGCATCGCAGACCGCCCCAAATCCTCGACCTTTCGCATCTGTTCCCCTGCGGCGCCGACGGAGAATACTCTCGAGAGATGGCGAGAACGGGCGGCCGCGAACCCCACGGTGTCGTTTGGTCCCCAAAAGTTCGACCTTTCGGACCGATCCTCTACTGGTCGCGACTAATCCACCCAACGATCAAGCTCGGTTTGCCGCCAGCCAAAAGGTGACAACTTCGGGCACGGAAATGACACCTGTTCCCCAAATCCTCGACCTTTCGTAAACGGGTTCACCCAAAGCCCGCATCCGGCCAGCCCTGCAGTACCAGCTCGGGCAGCACCCGCGCGGCGGTACCTCCGATCCGAAACGTTGCAAGGTCGTCGAGATCGGTCCTGTCAGGATTGATCTGCACCACGACGGCACCTCTGGCGAGCGCCGTCAAAGGCAGCTCGGCGGCCGGATAGACCAGCGCGGAGGTCCCGACGACCAACACGAGATCGCAGGTATTGGCGGCGGTCTCGGCGGCATCCCAGACTTCGCCGGGTAGGGATTCGCCGAACCAGACGACCCCGGGGCGGATCGGTCCGCGGCAGCGTTCGCAGCGCGGCGGCGGGAGCGGGGCGCCTTCTAGTGCAACATCGCACGGCGGGTCGGACGCGGACGGAGCATGCGGATAGCCGCAATCCCGGCAGTAGGGGCTATGCAGACTGCCGTGCAGCTCCAGCACATCCGAACTGCCGGCACGCTGATGCAGACCGTCGACGTTCTGGGTCACCAGGGTCAGGCGAGGAACTCGATTGGCCAAGGCGGCGATGGCCCGATGCGCCGGATTAGGCTCGCAGAGCAGCACTTGCGCTCGGCGCCAGGCGTACCAGCCCCAGACCAGCGCCGGATCTGCGTCGAAGGCCTCCGGCGTGGCCAACTGCGTCGGGTCAAAGCGACCCCACAGGCCGTCCAAGGCATCGCGAAAGGTGGGGATGCCGCTCTCCTGCGAGACACCTGCGCCGGTGAGCACCAGCAGATGACGACAGGTGCGTAGGCGGGCCAGCAGTTCCGGCGGGTAAAGGTCGATCTCATGGGGTGACATTGGCATGGGGATCCGGTTCGCGGGTTGATCCTGATGATGCTCCGAGTCCGGCCGCAAGCCCCAAAAACTCGACCGTTCGAAGGACAAGATTCCGGTACGGATCCAGTCCCCAAATCCTCGACCTTTCGTGACCCTTTATGCAGGGGGGGGAGTCTCGAAGGTGCGAAGTTCGGGCGCCGAGGTCCGGCCTGCAGGATCCGCGTAGTCTGGAGCGCTGCGTCAGGTGCCAAGTTTTGGCACACCGGAACAGGCAGAGATGCTTGTCGGGATCACACCGCGGCGCGGACCATGACACTCAATCTTCCTAACCGGCTAATCGCCGTCAACGCCGTGATCCGTTGCGGCGACTCCCGGCGCTTCTCCGCCAACCGCAACGCCTTCCGTTCGGCGATGATCACCACAAGCCGCTTACGTGCCCGTCATGGCGGGTAGGCCAGATTCTCGTTGTGTAGCTGGTCGCGCACCATGGTGGTGTATCTGAGGTACGTCAAGGAGCCGGCGTTGTATGCAGCAGAGCGGCGCGCGCGAAGCCGGTCGTGAGTTTCGGGAGAAGGCGGAGAGCAGCAGCGGCCTTGTGAGTCACGGCGGTGAGGGGCAGGTGCTCGCGTTCCGCCTCGTCGCGAGCGACTGTTCAGGACGCATGGCGGTCTGTCGCAGTCAACCCTGTGAGCGACTCTGGACAGCCAGTTCCTGACACAGGATTTTCGGCGGTCGGAGTCCGAAGTCGCGCGGACAGCCGACGATTGCCCTACCAACGCGTTACATAGACTGCCCCCCGAACGCCCCGAACGCCCCGGAACGCGCTGTGGTGGGCGAAAACGTTGAGCATGCTGAGTACGTGCGGGTCATGGCGGCAAGCGGTGGGTCTCGCCAAACCACATCAAGTCCCTCTCCTACAATCAGTGATCAGGGACTTTCTTTATTAGAAAATACTTATTTTCTTACGTTCCTATTTACTTAAACCTATCCAGGGCAGATGAGTCGACACTCGGTTCAAACGAGCGCCCGACTTTGCCGTCATCAACCCCGGGAGTCTTCGCAATGACCACAGAATCAATCCCCTTTCCCTCAACCGATACGCATCGGGATGTCGTCCAAGCCGATACATTATCGATCCAGCGGGTGGCCTCGAATGCGCCCCTGCAGTGGCTCGGGCAAGGCTGGCGCACACTGAAGAAAACACCTTTCGTCAGTCTATTTTATGGTTCGCTCTGCGCCCTAGCCGGTTTCGGGGCACTGACCATGAGCCAGGCGATGCCGGGTTTGACGTTGAAGTTTCTGATCGTGCTCCTGCTGCTGGGCCCCTTTCTGGCCGCTGGGCTCTACGTCACCGCGCGTCGCCAGCTGGCCGGTGAACAGATCGGGATTCGCGCCAGCTTTGCGCTGTATGGTCAGCGGCGCTCAAGCCTGGCATTGTTCGGGCTGTTTCTGGTGTTCGTTGTCGCCTTCTGGGCGCTGGCCACGGCGGTGATCTTTGCCATCAAAGTGACGACGCTGGCGCCGACCTCCAGTGGCTATGTGACCCTGTTAGGAGGCGGGATGGACCCATTGATGATGCTCTTCACGCTGGTGAGCAGTGCCTTGCTTGGCGCGGCGGTGTTCGCGGCCAGTGTGATCGCGGTTCCGCTGATCGTCGATCGTGATGCCGGCCCGGTTGCCGGTGTGCAGGCGAGCTGGCGGGCCGTCACCCTCAATCCCGGGCCGATGTTGCGTTGGGCGGGATTGATCCTCGGCCTGATGCTGGTCGGCGCGCTGACGGCTTTCGTCGGCATGGTCGTGATCTTCCCGTTGCTTGGTTACGCTAGCTGGTATGCCTATTGCGATCTGGTCGGCGAGGCCGTTTAACCGACACGCCAGCCCCAGCCCCTTGCGCCAATGGATGGCGCGCGGTCCAACGTCCAACCGTTCCGTTACTAAACAGGGTGGCCAACGCACTAACCGCATCAGGTCGCTTCCAAAAGGCAACGAACAGGAACATCACCGCAACTGGAACAATTCTAGAGAGTTCAGCAAGAATCGAAGTTCCGGCTCTTGCCATGTCCCGTTGCTCAAGACCGCGATCTTCAAGCCGGGCAACCGGAACGACCAGGCTTATGGGAACGAACCCCCGACCCCCTCCCGCAACCGCTCCCCTAACCGTGTCACACGCTGTTGCGACTCCCGCCGCTTGACCGCCATCCGCAACGCCTTCGTCTCGGCGATGATCACCACCAACTTGCGCCCACGTGTCACGGCCGTGTAGAGCAGATTGCGCTCCAACAGCTGGTAATGCTGCATCGCCAGCGGGATCACCACCACCGGATATTCCGAGCCCTGAGACTTGTGGATGCTGGCGGCATAGGCCAGCGCCAGCTCGTCGAGCTCCGAGAAGTCGTACTCCACCGCCCGGCCATCGAAGGTCACGGTCACCGTGCTCTGCTCCGGATCGATCGTCGCGATCCGCCCGATGTCCCCGTTGAAGACCTCCTTGTCGTAGTTGTTGACCCGCTGCAGCACCTTGTCGCCGGGCGCATAGGTGGTGCCGAACTTCTGCACCCGCGGCTCGGCAGTGGGGTTGAGCAGGCGTTGCAGCTCCACATTGATCGCCTGCACGCCCAGACCGCCGCGGTTCATCGGCGCCAGTACCTGGATGTCCTCGACCGGATCGAAGCCGAAGCCGCGAGGGATGCGCGTCGTCACTGTGGCGTAGAGCTTGGCGGCGATGTCCTCGGGATCATCGGCCTCGATCAGATAGAAATCGCTGACCTCGCCCTTGGCCGGAGCAAGCGGAATCTCGCCTTGGTTGATGCGATGGGCGTTGACGATGATTCGCGAGCTGAGCGCCTGGCGGAAAATCTCGGTCAGCCGCACGGTCGGCACTGCCCCGGAGCCGATCAGGTCGGCCAGTACGGCGCCGGGGCCGACCGAGGGCAGCTGGTCGACGTCCCCGACGATCAGCAGACCCGCATCGTTCGGGACCGCGCGCAGGAGCTGATTCATCAGCACCGTGTCCATCATCGACGCCTCGTCGACGACCAGGAGCTGCGTCTCCAGCGGGTTCTCGGCATCGCGCTTGAAGCGGAAGGTCTTGGGATCGAACTCCAGCAGCCGGTGGACCGTCTTGGCCTCGAGTCCGGTCGTCTCGGTCAAGCGTTTGGCGGCGCGACCCGTCGGTGCGGCCAGGGCGACCGAAAGGCGCTTGGCGTGCAGGATGCGCAGCAGGCTGTTGACCAGGGTGGTCTTGCCCACCCCCGGACCGCCCGTGATGACACAGACCTTGTTCGCCAGCATGGTCTCGACCGCCGCACGCTGCGAAGGCGCCAACGTCAATCCCGTCTGTGCCTCGACCCAAGGCAGAGCCTTCTCCGGATCGATCGACCCCCAGGGCGGCGCACCGCGCAGCAGACGCTGGATGTGCGACGCGCACCCGACCTCGGCTCGATACAAGGGAGTCAAGAAGAGAAGCTCCCGATCCAGGATCAGATTCTCGGCAGTCTGCTCGCTCGCAATGGCCTCTTCGATGATCGCCGCCGGAACCTCCAGGAGCTTGATCGCCATCGTCACGAGCTTTTCGGGCGGGGCCGCACAGTGCCCCTGCTCGGACCAGACCTGCAGGGCATGGCGCACGCCGGCTTGGGCGCGAATGAGCGAGTCGCGCGGGATGCCGAGGTTCTGCGCGATCAGATCGGCGGTCTTGAAGCCGATGCCCCAGATGTCGAGCGCCAGACGATAGGGGTTCTCGGTGACCTTGAGGATGGCCTCGTCCCCGTAGGTTTTGTAGATCCGCACGGCCCGCGAGGTGCCCACTCCGTGCGATTGGAGGAAGACCATGATCTCGCGGATGACCTTCTGCTCGGCCCATGCCGAGGACACCCGCTCGCGGCGCTTCGGGCCGATGCCCTCCAGCTCTTCGAGGCGCTCGGGCGTGCTCTCGATGACATCGAACACGGCCTCGCCGAAGGCGCGCACCAGCTTGCGGGCGAAGTGGGGACCGATGCCCTTGACCATGCCGGAGCCGAGATACTTCTCGATGCCTTCGAGCGTGGTCGGCGGGACCACGCGGAGCTGCTCGGCACGAAACTGCAGCCCGTGCTCGCGATCGTTGACCCAGGCGCCCTGAGCTTCTATGGACTCTCCGGCCGAGACCGACGCAGCGCTGCCGATCACCGTCATCAGATCGCGCTGGCCTCTGACCTTGACCCGCAGAACACAGAAGCCGGACTGCTCGCTGTGGAAGGTGACGCGCTCGATGGCGCCGGCGAGGCGTTCGTGTGGCGGTGGTGAAGGAGATTGCATCGGGGATAGCAGTGCCTGTTGGAACCCCGCCCTTATGGATGAAACGCCCCGGATAGGGTATTGCTCACGCGCTAATCGCGAGGACGCGTCGCATCTGCTTCGGCGGCATCCAGACGATCGAGGATAGCTAAGGCGCGTGCCGGGTCACCCATCGCCGCCGACGCCCGAAAGTGGCTCTCGGTATCCCAGGCGGCCAATGCCTGAGAGCTCAACTCCTCGATGAGCTTGTTGACGCTCAGGCCCCGGCTGCGCGCCAGGGCACGCAGGCGCTCGGCGGTATCGTCCGGAAGACGGATTGTCAGGGTGCTCATGCCAAGACCTCCAGGAATTCGGCCGGTGTGCAGATCCGAAGATGACCGAGGCGCAGCTCACCCAAACGCAGATCCCGAACGTTGTGGGTCACGATCGCCTCTGCGTGGCCTGCAATGGCGAGCTCGATCAGATGGTTATCGCCTTCATCCGGGAGATTGGGCCGCCAGCCATAGTAGATGCGCACCCACCGCCCTTGGCGGGCAAGCGCGGCAAGGACCGTGGATCGCTCCTCCGGAGTCGTTTGGGTGCCCCAGACCGGGCGATTCAGAAGTTCCTGATATTCCAGCCAGAGCGCGTTGCCAAACAGGGGTTGCAGGCGTCCTTGCAGGGCGTGGCGCAGCACGAGACGCGATGCCCCATCAGTCGAGCGGAGACCGGCCACGAAGACGTTCGTATCCAGCACGACTGGAATCATAGTGACAGCATATATGCTGTCACTGGTGATGACAAGTCGTGGAATGGTCGTATTGACTCGCGGGACCGGCCGCAGCCCACTGGCGGGCCACGCGCTTCGATCAGCTCCCGCTGTGACCGCTCAACGTACCACCTCAACCCCGCGCCAGAAGGCGAGATGGTCCGCGATGCGCGCGGCGGATGGTTTCGGATCGGGGTAGCGCCAGGCGGCGTCGACGTTGCAGTCGTCACCGACCACGATGTGGAAATAGTGCGCCTGACCCTTCTTGGGGCAGACACTGCGCCGCTCGCTCGGCCGCAGCAGATCCTGTCGCACCGATGCGATCGGAAAATAGACATAGCCGTCCATCTCCTCGACCCGCGCGTTCTCGGCGATCACGCAATCCTTCCAAACAGCTTTCACCATGATGTACTCCTTAGGGTGGTGGGTGGTCACGCCCGGTTGCCCGCCCCGCGTCGCTCGGGCGTACGATGGATTCACACCCACGCTTGGGGCCGCTCCCCCTGGTCCCAAGCGACGGCTGGATTCATGGCGGTGGTCGATCGGTGCCGGACCGAATGAATCGCTGAACGGGGCGGCGGTTGGGGGCCGAGCGGTCCGGGGGCGAAGCCACAGGCTCGATGGGCGGTTGCCACGGGGGTGGCGGCACCTGAATAGATAAAGATCAGAAGCAGATCAGGCGCGTCGGACGTTGGTAAAAAACCTAGCATAAACATAAATCTGAGCATCATTTACGGCATCTTGCGAGCATTGCTATACCATACCTTGGTCGGTGCTGTACCCTGCTGGGAGTGCAGCCGGGCACGGCACCCTGGCCCCGTGATCGGCTATGCCTCGGAGCTTGTCGGAACATCCAGCGAGAGTGCCAGCATCGTCTGGCGGACGGTCGGTGCTATACCGTCATTCTTGATCGATCGTTGGCTTGCGAGCCTTCGAGATGCGGCGGATTAGACCGGGGCCGGATTTCTCGGCACATGCATGAGACCCCTCTCGGCGATCGTGTAGAACCTGCCAATCGGCTCGGCACACCCTGTGAGCACGCCGAGTCGTCGCCTGGAGGACCGTATGTCCATCATCGAAACCATCTGGGGCCTGGTGCTCGTCGTCGTCGCCGGTGGCGTCTGGCTGGGCCAAGTAGTCGTCGCGCTCGCCCCGCGCATCGGTGCCCGCTGGGGTCTGGTCGAGCCGCGCGAGAGCGTCGACGCGGTGATCTGGAGCGACAACCGCGCCGAGGCGATCTGGGACACGCTCGCACTCTGGGTACTGCCGCTCGCTGGCGTCCTGCTGCTCTTCGACCATCCGCGATGGCCACCTGTCGGGCTGGTGGGGTCGGGGATGTACCTCTATTTCGCGGGTCGCGCACTGGTCCAGCGGCGCCTGATGCAACGCCATGGGGTGCGCGTCGGCACCCCTGGTTACGTGCGGCTGGTCCATGGTTTCATGGCCCTCTGCACCGTGCTCGCGGCCGTGACGATCGCCCTGGCGGTGACGGCCCCGGGCTGAGAGCGGTGCCGATGCAGAGCGCCGACATCGATTCGAGGGGCCCCGAACCATGCGCGAGATCATCCACCTGACCACCCGCCGCGACCAGGAGCTGGTGGACATTACCCGCCAGGTCCAAGACGTGGTCACGCGCAGCGGCATCCGCGACGGCATCGTCCATGTCTACGCCCAAGGCGCTACGGCCGCGATCATGATCCAGGAGAACTGGGACGACAGCGTCCAGGAGGACGTCATCGACTTCCTCGCTAAACAAATCCCGAAGGGGGTGTGGCGACATGACGCCCAAGACGGCAACGGCGATGCCCACCTCAAGGCGGGCCTGGTCGGACCCTCAGAGACAGTCCCCGTGATCGACGGCGAGCTCGGCCTGTCGCGTTGGCAGAACCTCTTCTTCTGCGAGTTCGACGGACCGCGGCCCGAGCGCATGGTTGTCGTCACGATCATCGGCGATCGCTGAGGCTTGTTCACATCCCTATCAGCGTTTCCGTGCCATTGTCTCTTCCGTCAGTACCGCCAGCTGCTCTCGCCCCGTCTCGTCCATCTGCCCGTACCCCAGAATGATGTTGGCCAGCCGGTCGTCGTCGCAGTAGAAGTAGGCCAACGGTACCGCGAGCACATCCGCCAGCCTTTTTGCGGTCATCACTGGCGGGGCATGAACGCCACTTTCATAGCGGCTCATGCGGGCGCTGCTGGCGCCCTCGTCGAGCCCGATCATCACCCCAAGACGATCCTGCGCAATTCCCATCCGATTGCGGGCATCGCGCAGGCGACGCCCGAAGGGTGTGGATGCAGATGTCTTGGGCGATCGAGGCATCTTTCGATCGTCAAGGAACGTCTTCCCTTCGGCTCTACGAAAAACGTAGAATCGGAACGAGGCGGTGCGCACCGACGCCTGACCGATACACAAACCCTGGAACGTCGGATCCCCGAACGGGATCGACGCAGTCCGCTCCTGCTGCCGGGAGTGGGGCGCGTAATCGGCATGGGGCTTGGTATCGCTCCCCCTGGTCCCTTCTTCTTCGGACGAGCGTCAGCGAGTCCATGAGACGCGCGTAGCCGAAGGCTAGCGCTCCTTCGCCGTTTAGATGAAGAACCGGATGATGAGCTCCACCACTTAAGGGGCCTATCGGCCGTCACATAACCTCCATCTTGCGGTCATGCGGGCCTGTCCGGGGTCGAGCCCCGTCACTTCTTCGCAATACCCCGGCACTTAATTCTCGGCGCCGCGCCCTGGCACGCTCTCGGACGGCTTTGCTGCCCCATGGGACAGGCAAACAGGGCCCGACGAAGCGCTAACCGCCTGGCGGGAGCTGAAATCGATGCTCTGGATGGTCCGGAGAGGGTGAACGGGTGGGGCTCAGGACAAGCGGGGGGGTCGCCGACACTATCGGACAAGAGATGATGCGTTGGTCACACCGGTGTTCGCCCTATGAGGTGTCGCAGTGTAGCGGGGATGCATCTGGTTTGTCGCCGATGACCGGCTGATCGTGGCGAGTCTCGGTTCCGGTGCCGACCATCGTCCGGGATGAGCCGGTGACGTCCAGCATCGCGCGCATGGCGTCGATGTGCTTGCTGTGCGGGAATGTGCCGCCGGAGAGGGGATGGGAGTCGGACGAGAAATCGGGGATCTGGGCCGCGGCCGGTTGACACGCAGTGCCGCCGCCCGCGACTCGGTCGAGAATGGCGCGCGCTCCGATCTTCAGGCGGGCGGAAGCCGTGCGGTTCGGCGTCCCGCCGCGATCCTGAGAACGCTTCAGGCTGATCCGTTGCCGGTCATGCTCCAGCCGCGCCTCAAGGCCGAACAGACCGAAAAGGGCTGCGGGAACGACCCGGATCGCAGCACGGCCGATATAGCTGCCGTCCTCCTGACGCTCGCACCGCGGATGGATCGTCAGGAGCCCCCCGCAGACGATATCGCGCATTGCGCGCTCGGCACGGCGCAGGCTCAGCTCTGCGCGCTCGGCGAGGGTGTCCATGCAGATCGGCAGCAGGGTGCCGTCCGGTTGCGGCACGCTCAAACAGAGCGAAGGCAGGTCACAGTAGTGGGCGACCGCGCCGAGTAGGGCACAGCAGGCTTCCCGGCGCTCGGAGCGCATCTGGCGAGGTTGGTGCAGGCCGTCAGGATCGGCGGCTTGCTTGCGACCGAACAGAGCGTTTGCCAGGCTCGGGATCTTCTGCGGATCGTCATAGAAATCGCGTATTCGCTCGACCAACTTACGGATGATCGGTGGACGCGCTTTGTGATCAGGTGGGGCAGCAAACCAGCGCGGAGCGGTTGGATCGTGACCGCACCGATTCCCTGACGCTGATGATGGTTCTGCCATATCCGCGACCGACGCTCCGTGTCTCGACAGAGGTTGTGACCCTGACCAGGAGGGTCGGGGCCGTTCTTTTTCGGACAGCGGTGACGGCAGTCGGCCGTTACTTTGACGGCTAGGTGTTGTTTTATCTCGACGATTCGTGCACGCAGCGATGGCTGTACACGTCCAAACCATGACAATCGTAAGGCATTATGATGGCAGGTCCGAAACTAACCGAAGTTCGTCGTTGGGGGCAAGCAAATTTTCAACGCCAATCCGGTCTTTTGGACACGATTTGAGTATTTTATAGCAATAACCACAAGGATCTAAAAATCCTTGCCCATGAGCGAATGTAACAGGCTGTGTTGTCCATGCTCTGGAGAGTATTCGGATGCGTGCGTACGAAGGGTATCCGAAGCGTCCTGTCGATCTCTCAAACAACGCGGGCCGAGCACCGGCTCGGCCTGCGTTCCACCCCTACGGAGCGGGCGAGCAGAACACGTTCAGCGTCTGCTGAAAGACTTCCAGGAGGATCCCCGTGGCTAGGCCGCTTGTGCCTGTTGACCTTGCACGCGTTCAGTTTCCGCCTGGGCGGTTTGGACGATCATCGCCCGCCCACGTTTGTCGCTCGCACGGTAGAGGGCCAGTAGATTGAGCTCATCACTCGACAGCGGATCGCTGTCCTCCAGACATAGCAGATAGACGGGCGAGACATCGCCGAGGGCGCGTGCGAGGATCACCGCCTCCTCGAGCCCCATGCGCCGGATACCCTGCTCGTAGTTGCTGATCCGCGACTTGGCTAGTAGGTCTCCCGTCAGTGCAGCGAGCTGCGACAGGCTCAACTTCCGCCGGTGGCGTTCGGCACGCAGCCGCAGACCGATTGCGGCACTCGTTTTGTTCTTCTCGGACATTGGTGTCTCCTTGTCGTGGGTGCACACATCGAAGCCTAACGCAGAGCCCAAGCGTTTTCAAACATAACGTGTTCGAGATGCTCGTCGATGCATTTGGTCGGTCCATTGACCGTTAGGCGATGGCCTCGTCTTCGACCTCGCGCTCCTCGCGATCTGCCGCAAGGTCGTACTCGGATTGTCGATGCGTCCACTCCCGAGCCATCTCGGGGTCCTCGGCCAACTGCTTGGCGAGCGCGAGGCTTTCGCGGTACTCGGCCGCGGCCGCTGTCATGGTCCAGGAGGCCTGAACCCCTCTCGCTTCGAGCTGCTGGCGGATCGCTCCGAGCGAGACCTGGAAGAACTCCTTGCGCGGATTGACCTTGTTCACCTGGGCCTGCATGAATTGGCGGTGCAGGGCCGTTTCAAGTGCCGGAGCATCTTCGCTCCAGATCAGCGCATGCACGTCGAAGCCGAAGGGGACGCTGGCGTCGCCGAGCTCGCGCACCCGATCGAGCGGTTCGAGCCGGCGGGTCATGCCGACCTTGAAGACATCCTCGCCGAAGGAGCCGATGTTCGAGATCACGTAGACGTGGCCGGCTTTGGTCTGCTGGGCCATCGACAGCGCGCGTTGATTGCGCGCCTCGGCCTCCGTCAGCCGCGTATGCAGCTCGGCCAGTCGGGCGTCGAAGACCGCGCGTTGCGCCTCGCTGGCTTGCTCGGCCTCGGCCTGAACCTTCGCCAATGCCTTCTGGAGTGACTCCTCCTCGCGCGCGCTCTCCTTCAGGGCCCGCTCGATCTCGCGCTGGGCCTTCTGCTCCTCGCGGATTAGCTCGCGAATGCGGCGCTGCTCGGCTTTCTCGTCTTGGCGCTTGACCTCGATGGCGGTCGCCCAGGTCAACTCGTCGAGTCGAGACTGGAGATACTCCCGCGTGATTCGGGCGTCCCGGAACGCCTTGCCGTTCTGGTTCACCAGCGCGAAGGCATCGCGGATCTCCTGCTCGAGGACACCGTAGTTGGTGGTCTTCACCCTGGACAGGATGGTGTCGACCTTGCCGTTGAAGGCATCGACGACGAAGCGCTCCGCGGTATCGCGACGCTTGGCCTCGACATACGCACAGGACGCCGCGCGCTGCTCGGCGACCATCAGGCGGGTCCGCTCACGGGCCGCCTTGAGCTGCCGGCCGCTGTCGTCGAAGCCGTAGGTCTCGGCCAGCTCGTCGAGCAGCCCGAAGGTCGGCTTGAAATAGCGATCGCCATAGCCGTCGATGACGTTACGCATCGCCGCGGCAACCTCCCCGAGCCGATCGGCTTCCTGCAGCGCGCGATAAGCGTCGCCGGCGATCTGCTCGGCTCGCCGATCGGCGGACGCAATGATGCCTTCGGCTTGGGCACTTGCGTCGGCCAGCACGGCGTCGGCCCGCTCGCGCCGGGTCTTCGCATCAAGATTGGCGTCCCGGCGTAGCGCCGCGGATTCCTGCCGTGCGGCCTCGAGTACGCCGGCCGCCTCGCGCTCGGCTTTGGTCGTGATCTCCCGTGCCGCACCTTCCGCTGCGTTCAGGATTTCCTGTTCCTTGCGCCGTGCGCCCTCGTACAACGCCTTCGAGGCGCTTCGCAGTTGATCGGCGGTGGCCGCGGCATCGCGGATATCTCGGAAGCGCGAGAGCGAGTCGATCTCGGCTTGCCGCTCGGCGATGGTGCGATCGGTTCTTTGTTTGAGACGATCGCCGAGGATCTTCAGCCGATCACGTTCGCGTACGACCCTGGCGAGGAACAGGGACAGGGCCATGACGGCGATCAGGGCGGCGACCGAAGCGGCCGCAAGCATCAGGATCGTTGCAGGGTCGGAGGAGGTCGGCATGCGTGCATCCTTTCGTTCGGCTCGGTTGGCCGTCCGGTCTCAGTGTGGTCCGCAGCTTTCGCCGACCGATGGGATCGCCATGATCTCCAAGAGCAGTGCCGGGTGGTCGTGCAGTGTGGCGGTGATGGCGGTGTAGAGGGTGACGTCCTCGTCGACCGGCTCCTTGCCGCCGCTGCTCCAGGCACTGAACCAGGCGGTGGCGAAACCGATCAGCCAGGCGAGCTGGATTCCCAGATGTTCGAGCGGGGGCAGGTGACGGTGGTCGAGCGGAGCGGTGAAGCAGAGGGCACCGAGGGCGAACCAGTCACCGTCGATGTCATGTTCCGGAGAATCAGTCGCCTCGAGGGGGCATGTGCGCGAGGGGCGGCGACAAGCATCCATGTTTGGATATCCGTTTCGTTGACGGATGAAGTCTAAACCGCTTTTCTCGTTTTTTGAAGGGGATGGCGTGCCGATGGATTCGATCGCAGGGTGTCCATGTCCACCGAGCAGTGATCCTCTGCTTTGCGCGTCATCGCATCCCATCTTCGCGAACGATCCTCAGCGTCCACGCTACCCCGGCACCGGCTGACCGTGACCCTCGGCGATCAGGACGTCCGCGAGGTCGACGAACAAGGTGTCACCGACCTTGAGCGTGCGGAACGTATCGGTCGGCCCCGCGAGATCGTTGGGATGCGGCAGCCAGACGCGACCGATGAAGCGCTCGAAGCTGCGCTTCTCGCGGTGGGTATCGAGCAGCGCGGGGCGGTGCAGCAGCAGGGCCTCGGTGCGGGCCTTGGCGGCAAGGCCGGCCTCACGCACCGCGGCGGGCACTCCGACCAGCTCGGGGGTGTCGACGCCCATGACACGCAGTGCGATGTAGGCGTAGTGGTAGAGCCCCAGATCGACGAGGAAATCGGCGGTGTCGCCGTCGACCACGTGCTGGCACGCGGCGCGGTACAGGCCGACCGCCTTGGCATGCTCGAAGCCGACAGGATGGTTTTGCAGTTCGGCGGGCTTTCGGGACATCGCTTGCGTCTGCGCGGAGGGGTTGTCGTGGAGCCGATGCGACGTGCGCCAAGTCGCTCGCTGCGCCTAAGGCTGCCGCGCCCACAGTGCATCGAAGTGCGCCGCATAGCGTTGCGCTACCGCTGGCGCTGCGAGCACGAAGCTGAGCTCGTGGGTGTCGCGAAACGAGGCCCGGGTCCAGTTGTGGCTGCCGACGAACACCTGTTCGGCATCGACGATCAGCACCTTGGAGTGCAGCAGACTGGCAGGGTCGTCGAACTTCACGCCAACCCCGGCTGCTTTCAGCCGCTTGACCAGCGGCTGGTTGATCAGCGCGCTGCGGTAGGGCACACCGCCATCGTCCTGATCGAGGATGACGCGCGTCTCGACACCTCGGGCCGCCGCCTCTTCCAGCGCCTGGACCAGCGTCAGCGGATCGGTGTCGCCGGGGGCATCGGCGGCGGTGGCTAGGAAGACCATCAGTTGGATCGACGTCTCGGCGGATTCGATGGCGGCCTTGGCGCGGGCGACATAGTGCTCGCCGATCAGCAGATCCGACGCAGCGACCGGAACGCACTCGGCGAGCATCCGCTCGCGCGTGGATCGGCGCGCCAATGCGGCGGCGGCCTCGGTGGCGAGCACGCCGTCCGCGGCGTGGCTGCGACGTGCCGCCTGAGCGACGATCAGCGCCAGAGTCGCGCTCAGGCGTTCGGCCGAAGAACCGCCGAGGTGCGGCTGTATCTGCTCCAAGCGAGTGCCATCGCCGTAGACCAGGCTCAGGTCGGTGTGTCGGAGCAGGTCCAAATAGCTCGACATGCCGGGCGCGGTGCAGAATCGCCACAGGCCGGGCGAGAGCAGACCGACACGCGGGCGATCCAGATAAGCCGTCTCGCGCAGCTGCTCGACGCGCTTGGCGCCGATGCCGTCGATGGCGGTCAGGTCATCGATCGTCTGCTGCGGCGAACCGCGAGCAACGTGAGCGGCGACGCTGTCGGCGAGGGCAGGGCCGACCCCGGGCAGGTCGATGATCTCCGGTATCGTCGCCGCGCGTAGGCCGAGCGCGTAGGTGTCGCCTGCGACGACGTGGCGCGCGGCATCGATGCCGAGGGTGGCCCGGAGCCCCCCGGCGGCGCGTGCGAGCCAATCTTCGATATGGCCGATCGTGCGGTGCAGCAGCACCGCTTGCAGCGTCGGTGCGTCGAGCAGCGCGGCATCGACCACGGTCGGGGTGACCAATCCGGACAGCGCGACCAGTTGTTTGGCCAATGCGTCGACGGTCTCATCCGGCCACGGCGGACCCCCGGTCGCGGCCCAGTCGGCGGCAGCGGTGCGTGCGGTCGCGGCATCAAGCGGCATGGCGAGGGAACCCCCGGGCACTTGCCCACAGCGTGAGGAACTCACCGGCCAGACGCTCGGCGGCGCCGCCCCGGAGCAACAGCGCGTCCTCGACATTGAGGCGAAAGGCGTCGTCGGTCCAGTTCTGGCTGCCGATCATCGCCAGGTCATCGCAGACGACGAACTTGGCGTGCGAGCCGGGTTGTTCCGGGGTGCCGAAGATGCGCCGATTGGGCACGCCGTAGCGAGTCAGAAACCCGCCGCTCGCCAGGTTGGCGGCGGCGATGTCGGCGGTGAAGAGTTGTCCGGCGGTGAGTACGCGCACATCGACGCCGGCATGTCGGCGGGCGGCCAAGGCGAGGCTCAAGGCCATCACGTATCCGGCGATGTCGCGACCGGGGCGGATGTCGTAGATGAACATGGCCACCCACGCCCGGCGCCGGGCAGCCTCGATACTGGCAAGGACCAGATCGAAGTACTCCCTCTCCGGGATCCGTGTGGCGGTGGTGGCGACCGACATGATTAACTGTCCTCCGACCACGACTGCAGTTCACGGATGCGCCGGCGCACTTGCGCGGCACGGACCTCGTAGACCGCCTGCGCCTGGCGCGAGAGCGCCGCTTGCTCATGCAGTCGCCGGTACCGATCGAGCAAGGCGGTCTCGTCCGGGCGCTTCGGGCGGCGGGCGATGGCCTTGTCGAACCGCTCGATGATGATGCGACCGGCCTGACTGGTTGCGATATAGGCGTCGTAGAGCGCGGCCAGCTTGCGGGCGGCGATCAGTGCTCGGCAGGCCTCTTCGCGGGTCATCATCGTCAGAAGGTCCCCTTGATCTCGAAGCCCCAAGGATCCCAGGTGGGGCTGATCTCCCAATGCATGTCGCTCCACTCGCCCTCGACGCCGGTCGGGACGTCGAGGTCGAAGTCGTTCTCCGCAGGCTCGGGACCCCAGTCCGGATCAATCCAGTCCGGGATAAATATGTCATCCACGTCGTCCCAGTCCGGGAAAAGAATGATCGGGTCGTCGCCGCCGCAGAGCTCGCAGGTCAGGGATTCGGACAAGTTACCCAGGTTGGGGTAGGACATTGCCGCGTGCCCTCAGATCGCCGGCCGCAGGCCGAGGCGGTGCAGGCCGTTCTCGACCAGGCGCCGCACCTCCGCGGGGGTGTAGACCTCCCGGTAGAGCGCGTGCAGGCGGCCCAATTCGCCGGGTTCGGCGTCGGCGACCGGCGTCAGGATGCGCGCCGATTCCTCCGCCGCCAGTGCCTCGACGCTGCCGAGCTCCGCCACGCGCTTCGACAGCGTCGCGACTTGCCAGGCGGTGCGTGCCGTGTCGAACGGGATCGGTGGGATATCGAGGTTCTCGAGGAAGGTATGTGCCATCGGTGCCATCCGGTCGGCGGGGCGGGCGGCCCGGCTCGAACGCTCCACGCTGAGACAGTAGTCGAGTAGCTTAGTCGGTAAATTCCGAAGTGCAAGGGTGCCGGGGCGGTGACAGCTGCCGTTGCCCACCGCAACCGACCCGCTTTCGGCCACGACAATCGACCCGCCCGGGGGGCGGATCGGCGTCGGTTTCCGATGCCTTCGCTCCGAACATCAAGAACGGCGCGTGCCGGGCGAGCGTGTGTTAACCGCGCGAAGCACCGAACGCTAACAGCCTCGACCTTTCGGCCGGGGCTGTTAGCGTCATTCAATCCGGATGCGCAGGCTCAGAGCGATTTCTTGCAGAAGTACCAGTCCACGCACTCGTACTCGCCGCTCGCCGCCCGTGCGTTCGCCTCCGCCACGCTGCCCGGCGGCGGGACGATGACCTGCTCGCCCGGCTGCCAGTTCTCGGGGGTGGCGACCTTGTAGGCGTCGGAGGTCTGCATGGCCTTCACCAGACGCAGGATCTCGTCGATCGAGCGGCCGTTGCTCATCGGATAGTAGAGCATGGCCCGCAGCACGCCTTGCGGATCGATCACGAAGGTCGCGCGCACCGCCGAGGTATCGCTCGCCCCCGGCTGAATCATGCCGTAGGCCTTGGCGACCTGCATGGAGAGGTCGGCGATGATCGGAAAACCGATCTCCACGTCGAACTTCTCCTTGATGTTGCGCACCCAGGCGACGTGGCTGTAGTGGCTGTCGATGGAGAGGCCGAGCAGATCGCAGTCGAGTGCCTGGAAATCGGCATGGCGGCGGGCGAAGCCCATGAACTCGGTGGTACACACCGGCGTGAAGTCGGCCGGATGCGAGAAGAGCACCAGCCACTTGCCGCGGTAGTCTTCCAGGGTCTTGCGGCCGTGGGTGGTCGGGGCATCGAAGGCCGGGGCCGGCTCGTTCAGGCGCGGCATGGCGGGGGCGGTCGTGGTCTCGTTGGTCATGGGTCGATCTCCAGATGTTCAGTGGTTGTTGCGTCATCCCTCGCATGAGGTTGACGCTAGATTAGCGATCGCTGATGAACGCACGAAGTCGATTGTTGCGATGGAAATTATCGTCATGGACGATTGCGTCATCGCAATCGATTGTGAATAGTGATCCATCGATGAGCGAACGGCCGATTCTTTCCGTGGGGTCTGCACAGCCTTGTGGTGGATCCGGATCGCAACCGGCGCGGGGATCGAGACGCGCGCGACGGCAGTCTTGGGTATTCGGATTGCCGCAAGTGGCGTGATCGCGTCGGCGTCCCGCAATCCCCAAACGGCTTCGCCGCGTCCGGGCATCGCGCGGGGAGAACGCCGATCCGTCAGATGGCACGGGCTGTCCGCGAGGATCCCTTCGGCCCGACGAGCTCGAGGTGACCGGCGCGCGCCACGCGCAGCCGATAGAGCCGGCCGCGATGCAGGATGCGCAGCTCCCCGGTAGGGTCGAACAGCTCGGCGCTGAAGACGGTGTCTTGGATGTCGGTTCCCGGCAGCGACCTCCGGGGATGCTCGTCGCGCTCGACCGTGGCGCTCATGAGGCGTTCTCCGCTTCGGCGGAGCGGCCCATCACCGGCAACCTGTTCGGGCCGGCGTACCCTGTAGCGGGCGTGCGCTCCAGCGCGGACGAGGCGCCGGGCGGAGGTGTCGCAGTGTGGGCGCCCATCAAACCGAGCAGGAGGACACCTGTTGCAACCGTACTGACGAGAAGCGCGCGCATGACCATGGCTCCAGGGTCGAGACGCCCTTGCCGGCGTGTCGACCCGATCGGGTGATCGGGTGATCGGGATGGCGGGGCAGGGCATGGGTGCCCTCCCTTAAAACGAATGATAATCGTTATTGATTGGAATGCAAGACCGATCGATGCCGTCGGGTTAAGGAGAGACGCGCGAGGGCGGATCGGCAACCGGCAAAGCGCGGCCGCAGTCCTGCACCCGGATGGCATCGGGGACGTTGGATTCGGCACGGGACGCGGGCTGATCCGACGGGTGATGACGCCGATCGGCTGGTCGCAGGTGCGGGCGAACACCGACTACCCTGTTCGCTGCAGGGTTTACGTCTCGAAATGCAACGCTATAACATCGTGCGCAGTGTTTCAGCCGAGCCCTTGCGGTTGCCGCGACCCGCGGTGCAAGAGCGAAGGATCGCCTCCGCGCATCCTGTCCGAGCCGCCAAACGGATCCTCGCGACCCTCGCCGATCCCGACAGGGGCGACTGCCATCCGGCATCGCCCGGATTCGACCGTTTAGCCTGGAGGTGTCAGTCATGAGCGTGCAGTCTGTGAACCGGAGCGACGCGCTGCTCGGGCTAGGCAGCCCGACCGACATGGTGCAACGGGCCGGTACCCTGGCGGACCTGACCCGGATCTTCGTGCCGGAGATCCAGATCTGTGTGCACTCGCCCCCCGGCAGCCCGAACCTGCTCGGCGCACTCGCGGGCCTTCGCGTGAGCGGCTGGTCCGGCCTGCGGGCGGTCGTCCGGCTCTCCGCCGATGGCGTTCCCGACATCGAGGCGCTGCCGTTGCCGCCGGCGTTCGCGCACCCGGCGCTTCGGCGCGAGCTCGCCTTCTTGCTGGAGCTCTACGGTGATCTGCTCGGCTGCGCGGCCATCGGGCTGCGTATCGAGCGTCTGGAGCGCGCCATGTGTCCCGGCTGGCATGTCGACCGCACCGGCATCCGGCTGCTCTGCACCTGGTGCGGTCCGGGCACGGAGTGGCTCGACGATCCTCGGATCGACCCCCGAGGCCTGCCCGGCAGCGCCGCGGGCACCCTCGCAAGCGGCCAAGCCCGGCCCTTCGACATCCTGCTGCTCAAGGGCAGCGCCTGGCAGGGCAACGCGACCGGCGGGGCGATCCACCGCTCCCCGCAGGTCGACCCGGGCTCGGGTCCGCGCATCCTCGTGGCCCTGGATGCCCTCTGGGACTAAACCCGGACAGGACAACCGGCGTTCTCTGCACTCCCGCCAGCCACAACGAGCGATCCATCCATGGCCCCGTCCAACAGCGATGCCCGTCTGCCCGTCACCGTGCTGTCCGGCTTCCTCGGCGCCGGTAAGACGACGCTGCTCAACCACATCCTGAACAACCGCGAAGGCCGACGGGTTGCGGTGATCGTCAACGACCTATCCGAGGTCAACATCGACGCGGCCCTGGTCGACCGCGAGGTCACCCTGAGCCACGGCGAGGAGCGGCTGGTGGAGATGACCAACGGCTGCATCTGTTGCACCCTGCGCGAGGACCTGTTGGTGGAGGTCGCCTCCCTGGCGCGGGCCGGGCGCTTCGATGTGCTGGTGATCGAATCCACCGGCATCTCCGAACCCCTGCCGGTGGCCGAGACCTTCACCTTTCGCGACGCGACCGGGGTGAGTCTGAGTGACCTGGCGCGGCTCGACACCTTGGTCACGGTGGTGGATGCGGTCGCCTTTCCCGCCGATCTCGAGACCGCCGATGACCTGACCGAGCGCGGCGAGTCCCTCGGCGAGGATGACGACCGCTCGCTCGCGGAACTGCTGATCGACCAGGTGGAGTTCGCCGACGTCATCGTCGTGAACAAGATCGACCTGATCGGCAGCGCGGAGCGCGAGCGCCTGATCCATGCCCTGCGCCAGCTCAATCGCCACGCCCGCATCCTCCCGGCCGTGCTCGGGCAGGTCCCGCTCGCGGAGGTCATCGACACCGGCCGCTTCGACTTCGCACGGGCCGCCAACGCACCCGGCTGGCTCGCGGAGCTGCGCGGCACCCACACCCCGGAGACGGAGGAATACGGTGTCGGCAGCCTCGTCTATCGCGCCCGCCGGCCGTTTCACCCCGGGCGTTTTCATGCCGCCATGCAGGAAGACTGGCCCGGCAACCTGCTGCGCTCCAAGGGCTTCTTCTGGCTTGCCTCGCGTCTCGATTGGGCCGGCGAATGGTCACAGGCCGGCGGCTTGGTGCGTCATGGGCCGGCGGGGCTGTGGTGGGACGCGGCCCCGCGCGAGCATTGGCCGGACGATCCGGCGCAGCGTGCCCGCATCGAGGCCGACTTCGACGGCCCTTTCGGCGACCGTCGCCAGGAGATCGTCTTCATCGGCCAGCACCTGGACGCGCCGCAGATGCGCGCCCGGCTCGACGTCTGCCTGCTCGACGATGCCGAAATGGCGTTGGGGCCGGACGCCTGGCGTGGGCTCCCGGACCCGTTTCCGGCCTGGACCCGCGGCCTGGAGGAGTGAACGATGACCGACGACACCGCGGGTTTCGCCGCCGAACTCATCCCGTCCGGCTACGCGAGCTGGCGCTATTGCATCGAGGTCAAGTGGGGCATTGCGCTGACCCCCGACTATGTCAAGGAGCGTATCCGCATCCTCGCCGACCCAGGCCAGGAGGAGACGCAACGCTTTGCGCGGACCTACGGCCGCGACCACCTGGAGCGGGTTCTCGGCTGATTTGTCGGGCACAGGCGGGGCTCGGGAGAAGCCGCCCGGACGGTGTGTTCTCGCCATAGAACAACCGAGAGCGCTGCAGCGGATCGGGATCCATCCGCCTTACGCAGGCGTAAACTCCGGCGCACGCTTGGCGGCTCGGGCTTCACCAGCGCTCATGGCGTCGAGGAGGGCGTGTGCCTTGGTTTCCCGTGAGGAGCCGATGTGTCGGGGCCAGCCGCAACGGATCGGTCCCCGAAAGACCGGATGTCGAACCGGAACAGCTGTCAGTCGAGTCGCCGGTGTGGGCGACGGCTGGGCCCCATCAGCGGTCACAGGATTCGCAATCACAGCAGCAGAGAGCCCGCCGCCACCGATCGAAAGAGTGTGTTTGACGTCTGGCGGGATGAAAGCGTAAAGCAGACGCCGGAGAGACGTTGCACATTTGCGTGTTCGCGTTGGCACGCGGGTAAACTAAGCTCTCGCCTTGTCGGCGAGCGCCGCGATGGTACGGACGCTCCGCCGGTCTACAGACCACACCCCGAGGAGGTTGCGATGCCGTTCAGTCAAGGCCAGGCGTTGCTTATTGGTATCGGGTCCTATTGTAATGCGCCCGGACTCGACGTTCCCATCACGGCCGCCGACGCCGGGGCTGTTGCCGCGGTCCTTGTGGATCCAGACCTGTGTGCCTATCCACCGGATCAGGTCGCAGTCCTGCATGATGCCATGGCGACGCGCGCCGGGATCCTTGACGCCTTGGATCAGCTTGCTCTCCGTACCGGCGCCGACGACACGGTCTTTCTCTTCTTCTGTGGCCACGGGGACTATGGTGCAGACGGGGACTACTACCTCACCACCCACGACACACGACTGCAGGGACACCAAGTCGCTGCCGGCAGTGGGCTGCGCCAAGGGGAGTTGATCCAGAAACTTCGCGCGATCAAGGCCAAGCGGGTACTCCTTTTAATCAACGCCTGCCATTCTGGCCAGGTTTCGCCGACCCTGGACACAGGCCGGAAAACCTTAAGCGGTCATCCACTTCCTGCGGCCACCACCTCCGCCCTCCTCGCTACGGGCGAAGGGCGCATCATCATCACTGCCTGCCGCGAGGGGCAAGTCTCATACATAGGCGCCGGTACTCTGACCCTCTTCACGCAGGCACTGGTGGACGGATTGCAGGGCAAGGGGACAGTGAGCAGCCGCGGCTACGTTAGCGCCTTCGACCTCTACACCCATCTTTACCACAGCGTCGAAGAGGCGGTGCGTCGGCAGTTTGGCGAATTGCAGGAGCCGGAGCTGACCATACTCAAAGGGGTCGGCCCCCTCGCGGTCGCACTCTACCGCGGCTCGACGGCGATCGGAACATTCGACGACTCCGCAGACCTCCCCGAGGGTACCGCTGCCCGCGAGATCACGCCCGCTCAAGCAGATGCCAGGCTCCGCCAGATCCTTCAGCAGACCGGGGACACCTACAATGCAACGCTGACCGGAGACGGCGCAACTGCTCAAGGTCCAAACGCCGCGGCAGTAGGTGCCCGCGGCGTGCTGGTTCGCGGCAGCAACACCGGGCGCATCAATACCGGAACGCAGATCGATACAGGGGGTGGCGCCTACGTCGGTGGCAATGTGACCAGTGGCGGGGATGTCGTCGGTCGCGACAAGATCCTCTAGGGCGATCAGACGACAGTGGACTCCATTCGAGGCTCGGGTAACGCCATCGGGCGCAGCGCATGGGCGGCCGCGTCGTCGGGTATCCAGCCCGACGAGCTCGATGCCCTCCTCGCACTCCTGGAGCAGAGTGTCGCTCGAGGTGCACCGGCAACGCAGTTGGAGACCGCGAGCCGGCAGGTGCAGCGGATCAAGGCCGAGCTGGCCAGTCCCCAACCCGATCAGGATGGCCGGCTGGCCAAACTCGTCGACGGCCTGGCGGAGATGGTGCCGGGCGCGATCGGTGCCATTGTCGGTGCCTTCGGGAATCCAATTCTGGCCGGTGTCGCCGGGCCGGTGACGAAGGCGGTCCTGGCACGACTCCAAGGTCCCGGAGAGAAGCCGCTGTGACATCGGAGCCTCACGACCCCGGAGGCATCGAGGCGTTGCGGCGCCAGATCGCCGAGCTGCAAGCCAAGCTGGCGTCGGCTGAAGCGACAAACCCGCAAGCGGCCCAATTAAGCCAGCACGGCGGGGACGACGCTCCCGCCGACTCGCCCGCGCCCGGCATCGCGACCCAAGGCGGCGCCGCGATCGAAGGCTCGGTCCAGGTGCCCAATGGCCATTTTATCGGCCGAGACTTCATCCAGATCATCACGCAGGCCGTTCAGGGCGGCGAGGATCCGGCGGAAGCGCAGTCGGTCATCGCGCTCTATCTGCATGTGTTGGCTGCCGACTTGGCCGGCCTCAAACTCGGCGAGATCGATGCCGCCGCGCAGGATCCGAGCCGCGAGCCGCTGCAGCTCGCGGATGTCTACGTCCCGCTCGACACCGGTCTCTCGATACCCGAAGACGCCACGCTTCCGCAGTGGCTCGCGCGCGAGCGGGACGGCACGCGCGACGAGCCTCGCGAGCCCGGCGGGCAGCGCCGGGTCTCGGCACTCGAAGCGCTGGCGATGCATCGCGAGCTCAAGCTGCTCGGCAAGCCGGGCAGCGGCAAGAGCACCTTCGGCGCCCATGTCCTCCTTGCGCTTGCACAAGCCTGGCAAGGACATCACGACCAGCTCGACGCGCTCGGCGAAACTTGGTCGCACGGCCCCCTGCTCCCGATCCGGGTCGTCCTGCGACGATTCGCCGACCGGCTTCCGGAGGGCGATCGACCGGTACGGGCCGGAGACCTCTGGGCCCATATCGGGGAGGAGCTCCAATCCAGCGGCTACGGCCTCTCGTCGAAGACCCTTGACTACGTGCAGCGCATCGCACGCTGCAGCGGTGCACTCATCCTCCTGGACGGGCTGGACGAATGCGGCGCCGGCAACGCGCGTGAGCGGGTGATCGGAGCCGTCCAAGAGCTGATGCGCACCGCCGGCCCCAAATGCCGCTTCCTCCTAACGGCACGCCCCTATGCCTGGCCCGGCGGGGCCGATCCGCGGCGCGGCGTCTACGCCCTGGCCGACTTGAGCGATCCGCAGATCGAGCAGTTCATCGAGGCTTGGTACCAGGCACTGGTCCGGCGCGGATGGCGCTCGCCGGGCGAAGCCGATCGCAAGCGCATCGACTTGCTCGCCGCACGCAACCGGACGGACCTCGACCCGCTCACCCGCAATCCGCTGCTGCTAACACTGATGGCGACCCTCCACACCAACCGCGGCCGTCTCCCGGATGATCGTGCCGATCTCTACGACGAATCGGTCCAGCTGCTGATGCTGCGTTGGAACCGCCAGATCGGCGCCGACAAGGCGTTGCTCGAGGAGCTGGCTATTCCAACCCTCAAGCTTGCGGATCTGCGCGGGGCGCTCGAAGAGTTGGCCTTCAAGCTGCACGAAGAGAGCACCATTCCCGCGAACCTGGCCGGCCTTGAATCCGATCGGACTGCGGATGTAGGGGAAGACCGTTTGATTCGCTCTCTGCGTCCGCTGCTGCAGAACAGCCGGGACAAGGCGGCCGTGGTCGTGGACTACATCGAGAAGCGAGCCGGTCTGCTGGTCGGCCAAGGCGAGATGGATGACGAGCGGCAGTTCAGCTTTCCCCACCGCACCATTCAGGAGTTCCTCGCGGCCTGTCATCTGCAGGCGCAGGATGACTTCCCCGCCGAGTGCGTCCGCCTGGCTCGCTTTGCGCCGGGTCACTGGCAGGTTGCACTGCCGCTGGCCGCTCGGCTTGCCAAGGTCGAGCGCGGCTCCAGCGCGGCCGACGAGCTCGTCGGCGGGACCTCGATCGCCGAGCTCGGTGCACAGCGGCAACCGGGCGCTGCCGACTGGCGTTGTGCCTTGATGGCCGGACTCCAGCTGCGCGAGATCGGTCTCGGCGCCGTGGACACGCGCGATCGCACACGGGCCATCAAGACGCGGGTCGCAGGCTGGCTTGCAGCGTCGCTGCCGGTGCACCCGGACGATGGCGGCATGCCTGCGCCAGTGCGCGCCCTTGCGGGGGATGTGCTCGCCGCGCTCGGGGATCCCCGTTTCGACCCGGACCGCTTCCATCTACCTGCCGACGATTGGCTCGGATTCGTTCATGTCCCTGCCGATCCCGCGTTTCGGATCGGCACACGTTACTCGGACGCGCAACGCATCGCCGAGGTCGTCGGGCACGAGATTCCCGAATACGAGCTCAACGACGCACTGACTCCAACATCGGACTTCTTCATCGCACGCTATCCCGTCACGGTGGCACAGTTCCGAGCCTTTTTGGAAGCGACCGGATGCCGGCCGCGCGACGTGGACGCGTTGCGCGATACTGAAAGCCGGCCCGTGCGCTGGATCGATTGGCAGGAGGTGCTGGCCTATTGTCGATGGCTGCATCAGCAGTTGGCTTGCGCACCGGAGCTAGAAGGATGCGCTGCAGCCAATCTGGTGCGCGGCAAGGCATGGCAGGTCGCGCTGCCGAGCGAGTTGGAGTGGGAGAAGGCGGCACGAGGCGGTCAATTGGATACCATCTTCTCGTGGGGAGATGACCCGAATCCAGAACGTGCGAATTATACAAACTCGGCAATCGGTGATACCTCGGTCGTTGGATGCTTCCCGCCCAACGGGTTCGGTCTCCATGACCTCCTCGGCAATACCTGGGAGTGGACGCGTAGTCTCTGGGGCAAGGACTTTAGGCCGCCCGACTTCGGGTATCCTTATGACCCGGCGGATTCCACGCGAGAGGTACTCGAAGCTAGAGACGATGTCTTCCGGGTCGTGCGCGGCGGCGCGTGGGGCTCCCGTCAAGACCTCGCGCGCTGCGCCTATCGCCTAGCGAATCGACCCGACAACCGTTACTACAGCCTGGGCTTTCGGGTGGTGTTGCGCGCCTCCCCTGTTTCCTGACTCCGGTCTCCGGTGCTCTGTCCTCCGAAACTCCGGATACCGGACTCCGGAGGGGGTGCGGGGGAGCCTTCCCCCGCCGCCGCGCGCAGCGCGGAATTGTTCGCGCTATCATGGCGCCGCTGGATCGTGTATCCAGCCAGGCGGTCTGGAGAGGTCGTGCGCGGCGGCTCGTGGAACAACCATCAAGACAACGCGCGCTGCGCCTATCGCAACAGGAATCAACCCGACAACCGGAACAACAACCTGGGCTTTCGGGTGGTGTTGCGCGCCTCCCACGTTCTTCTGCCTCTTCTTCTGGTCCTGCTCCCGAGCTGGACGACGCTCCGGGACACCCGTGCCGAGCGCGTTGCGGAAATGCCGGTCGATCCGCTGTGCCGGATTTGCTCGCCGAGGTGAAGGAAGAAGAACAGCGCAGGACTTGTCTGGTCCGGTGGCTCATGGATCTCATCCTGGCCAGCAGCGACCGCGTGCTCGCGGACGAGCACTGTCTGCTCTATTACCCCGGCGATGATCTGCTCGCAGGCTGTCGTCCCCGTGGCTTGCCGAGCGGCAATCTCACCTCGCAGTTCTGGTCGAACGTCTACCTGACCGACTTCGATTGGATTGCCCACCGCGAGTTGGGATGCAGAGCCTATTTGCGCTACGTCAACGACATCGCCTTCTTCAGCGACAGCAAGCGCCAGCTCTGCGCGTGAAAGCGCGCCATCATCGAGCGCCTGGCAGGCGACCAGCTCCGGATCCACGAGACCGCAGCCCAGGTGCTGCCGACGCGCTGCAGAATTCCCTAGCTGGGCTTCGTCGTCTATCCGACGTACCGCCTCATCAAGCGCCGGAACGCCGTCAATTTCACCCGGCGCTTCGAGCGCAATCTCGACGCCTACCAAGCCGGGAGGATCTCCTTCGCGGAGCTCGATGCCGGCGTGCAGGGCTGGATCAACCATGTCCGTTACGGGGAAACCTGGGGACTGCGCGAGCATCTGTTTGCCGGCCACCCGATTCCCCGCCAGGAGCGCTGATGACGCCCGAGACGGTGGGCTTAACGCCGCGCTGCGCGCGGCCGGGCAAGTTCCCCCGTGACCCCTTCACAGTCCGGATCTCAGAACTCCGGAGGCCTGAGGACCAGAAATTGGAGTCAGAACGCACGGGTTGCGCGCAACACCACCCGAACGCCCAGGTCGGGGATCCGGTTATCGGGTTGAATCCCGAAGCGAAAGGCACAGCACGCGAGGTGTTGAGGGGCGAGCCACGAGCCGCCGCGCACGACCCGCAAGACTTCGTCTCCAGCATCGATTACCTCTCGCGTGGCATCGGCCGGGTCGTAAGGATGTCCGAAGTCGGGCGTCTCAAATTTTTTGCCCCACAGACTGCGCGTCCACTCCAAGACGTTGCCACTCAGCTCCTCGCAACCGTAAGGACTGAAGCCCGCGCGATAGCAGCCGACCGCGCTCGTCTCGCCGATCGCCAACTCGACATTCGCCATCTCGCCATCGAAGTGATCGCCCCAGGGATAGACGCGCGCCTGATAGGGATTCTGCGTCCAGGACCGAGTCGATCTGTCCTGCAGCTGACTGATCAGGCGATCCAAAGAAAGAGGCCCGTTGTCCGCCACCAGTTGCTCGCCTCCACGTGCGGCCTTCTCCCATTCGGCCTCGGACGGCAGGGTGACGATAAACCCTTCAGGCAGGCGCTCCCGCCATGCCGCGGTGAGGTGGTCACAGAACAGAAGAGCGTCGTGCCAGCTCAACTCTACGACCGGATCGTTGTCCCTACCCCGTGGCTCGACGTCGTCCGCGGTGGCTCCACCGCCGCTTCGCAGGTACTCGCGCCACTGGGCGACGGTAATCGGAAAGCGGCCGATGAAGTAGGGATAGGGCAGATCGACGCGGTGCCGGGGCTGTTCGTCGGCAAAGCCGCTGTCGTCCTCGCCCATGAGGAAGGTTCCGGGCGGCACCAGGCAGAACTGCATGCCGTCCAGCGTCATCACCTCCGGGCGCGGATCGCCGAGCACGGCAAGCGACCGCCCGGCCAGCGCGCGCTCGGTCGCGGGAAGACGATTGTCCCGCAGTATGGCGAGTTGCCAATCACGCACCCGCGCGCGCTTGGCTTCGTCGCGCGGCGCGACCTTGTCGAGGTCGGCGCACTCCACCAGGATACGCCCGGCCAAGAGTCCGCCCCAGTGGTCCTCGGCGGGGGTGGAGACCGCCGGCGCCTTTGGACAGAGCGTCTCGGCCAGCGCCCAAGCGCTGAGCGAAGACCCGCGCGCGGCCTTGGCGCCCGCCAACAGCGCCACCTCGCGCCAGCGCCCGGGATCCGTGCGGGCCAGCTCGGCCAGCTTGTCCGGGAACTCGTCGTTGGTGAGGTGGCAGGCGGCGAGATACTCCTGAAAGGAGCGGTGCGGGAATTGGTACATGCCGACTCCGTGGGAAACCAGGATGCCGGCGCGGTCGCGCAGATAGCGTTCCAGCAATGCGACGTCGGGCGGCTCCTCGCGGCGGTTGCCGGCATTGAGCAGGGCCGCGATCAGGGTCTCCTGGCGGATGTCGGCGGTGCCCGTGAGCTGCGGCTGGTCGCGGTGCGCCTCGAAGGCGAGGCGATCGAGCTGTCGGCGAATGGCGTCGCGCTCGGCGTTCAGCCCCTCTGCCAGGCTGGGCTCGATCACCTTGGTGCCGTCGTCGCGGACCCGAATCTTCATGCGCTCCCATTGGGTGAGCAGCATCTCTACCGCCTTGTCGTAGAGCTCTTCACGTTTCTCCGGCAGCGCGCCGCCGGCCTCGGTCTGGAGCTTGGCGATCAGCGTCAAGAGCAGCGGGCGCTCGGCCAGCTCGCGGAGGCGCTCGCTGTGCTCGACCGCGCGGATCAGGACCGCGGCGCGGTCGTTCGCATCGGACTCGCCCAAGCGCTGCAGCTCGACCATGTGTCCGTACCAGGCGTGCACGAAGCGGCCGATCTGCTCGGTCGTGAAGGGCAGCAGATGGGCTTCGCCGAAGCCGTCGAGCTTCCAGTCCTGGCGCTGATAGGCATAGGTGCGGCTGGTGACCAGAAAGCGACACTTCGAAAAGGTCGCAACGAAGTCCTGCACCGCTTGCTTGATCTGAACCCGGCGACCGCCGGCGTCCGGGACTTCGTCCAGGCCGTCCAGGAGCACCAGACCACCTTTGTCGAGGAGGTGCTGCTGCAGGTGGGGCGCGAAGTCTTCGAGTGCGGCCTGCTTCAGGCGTCCGCAGATGAACTCCCAGAGGGTCTGTGCCGCCACCGGCGTGCCGGGCAGCGGCAGTTGGCTGGCCAAGTCCCTGAGGACCACAAAGACCGGCAGCAGAGGCTCATGGTTCCAGCGTTGGGGTTGGGACTCCTTATCGGCATCGTCTCCCCTCGCAAGCGGTGCGGTCAGGGTCGCGAGGCCAAGTCCGGGGACCTCCAACAGCTCGCCGGCCATGCAGAGCGCCACGATGCTGGCGAAGGTGCTCTTGCCGCTGCCCGGACCGCCCAACAGGACGAGGCGGTTGTCGGTATTGAGCACATCCACGGCGGAGGCTTTGCGCTGCGATCCTTCCGGTGATCGACCGAGGAGCGCCGAGCGCTCGTTGGGGTCCGCGTCCACGGCGCTGCGTTGGGTCAGCAAAGCCGTGTAGACCGCCGAGAGCCGAACCTGTGCACTGGCCCCGTCGCCGGTGAAAAGCGGCAACTGATCCGCCTGACACAGAATGCGGGCGAGGTAGGCGCGCCGCAGGTCCGCGGGGCTGGCGCCGGGGCGGGTGCCCTGCTGGATCAAGACGCCCGTGTTGATGACCCCGTCATTGTTGCCCTGAACGCCGACGCCGGCCGCGCCGATTGCGATCGCGTCCTGACCTTGAGCGACGGCGCCCGAGCCTTGAAGCTGGGCGCTTAGGGTGGCGGCCGCGGTGTCGTACGTGTCTTGATCGAGGAAACCCGCGTCCAGGGCGCGCTTGAGCTGTTCCAGTCGTGTGAGCGGCTGTTCCGTCATTTCACTCTCCGCGAATCGGCGTGATCTCTGTTCCGAGGCGTGCGAATCTCTGCGACGGAATGATAGCTGTTCTCGCTGTCGTGCACCGCGCGCCGAGTGGGGGCGACGTGCGGCGCGCGGCGGGAGAAGGCTCCCCCGCACCCACTCCGGAGACCAATCAGAGTACAGGGGGGGCGCGCAACACCACCCGAAAACCAAGGCCGTAGAACCGGTAGTCGGGAAGAAGACTGTAGCGAAAGGCGGTGCGCGCGACGTCGGGAAGGGCATACCATGAGCCGCCGCGCACGACCCGAAGGATGGCCTTGGATGCATTCTGTGCCTCTCGCTTGGAATCGGACGGGTCGTAAGGATATCCAAAATCAGGCGACCCAAAGTCTTCGCCCCAGAGGCTGCGTGTCCATTCCCAGACATTGCCCGCCATATCCAGGCATCCATATGGACTGGCACCTTTGAGGAAGCTGCCGACCGGCGTGGTGCCATCGAATCCGAAGTCCCGAGCATTGCACTTCGCCGCATCGAAGGCGTCTCCCCATGGATAGGCACGCGAGTCCTCAGAGCCCCGCGCTGCCTTCTCCCACTCTGCCTCGCTCGGCAGTGTGATCGACTTCCCTGTCGCCTCGGCGAGCCAACGGCAATAGGCCAAGGCATCCCGAAATCCGACTCCGGTGACCGGGTGAGACTCTTGGCTCCGCGGCGGACGCCGGCCATTCCAATCACTTGGCGCCTCATGATCGGATGCCTCGATGAAGAGCGCATATTGGGCATTGGTGATGGGTACGCGCCCGATCCTGAATTCCGAGAGCTGGACGCGATGCGCTTCAGCGCCTTCACCCATGGTGAAGGCGCCGGCTGGGATGCAAACCCACTCGGGCTCGCCATGTGGCCGCGACCAGAACTGTGTGCCGCCGATCCGGCTCAGCGCCTCGGCCGCCGCAATCCGTCGGCTCACCACCTGCTCCGGAGTCATTCGTCGTGTGAGGAGAGTGTGCACGATGCGCAGCGGCCCCCGAAGGGGACGCGAGCCGAACTCGCGCTGCAAGCGTGTACGAAGCTCTCTCTCGAGGTCGTCCTCGATTCGGCTCGCACCGGCGTCGCGCAGGCACTCGGCTGCCAGGACGAGGTTGTGGTAGAGCTGCGGCTCACGCTTGGAATCGGCGAGGGCGCGGATGAGACGAGTCGTACGTTTTTTGCTCTGGGTGCTGAGGTGGCCCGCTTCGAGCAAGATCACCTCGCGCCACCAAGGATCCGAAGAGCGCGCCAACGTGTAGTCGAGATAGTCATCTCGCCCGGAAACGGCCAAGGCCGCGAGATACTCCTGGAAGGTCAGATGGGAGAACGCATAGGTCCCCTCGGCGCGCGCAATCAACAAGCCTGTACGCTCGGCGATGACGCCAAGGAAGCGACCCACAGTCGCCTCCAGCCCACGAGAATCGTTAGTCGAGCTGCGAAGTTCCTCTCCGAGCAAGTCTTTCAAGGGTCCGACGTCGATTTCCTTGATGTTTCGTTCGTGCATCGTCAGGGCAACCTGCTGCAGCACGAGCCGGCGGTCGCCGGCATCGAACACGCCGTCGCTCAGGATCTGCGACTCGGGAACGCCGCGCGCCTCGTCCCACTTGCCCAGCAGGACGTCGACCGCCTCTTGGTACAGCTCGGCCCGACGGTCCGGGAGCTTGACCCGATCACGGTGGATCAAAGCGATGACGGTCAGCATCAGCGGATTGATGGCGAGGTCACCGACGCGCTCGTTCTGGGCGATCGCATTGAGTAGCTGATCCGTCTGAGAAGTGGCGAGCGCCTCGGCCTCCGCGCCGGGACCGTGCTGCCCGATAGCCACCAAACGATGCCACTGGGTGAGAAAGCGGCGGATGTCCTCCGGCGAGAAATCGCGAACCGTGGTCGTGGCGTACCCTTCGCTCAGCCGCGAGGCGTCCGTGTAGCCCCGGATGCGGCTGGTGACCACATAGCGGCACTCCGGGTAGGCGCGGGTAAAGGCATCGACGAGCCTTGCGACGCGGCGACGCAGATCCGGCTCGGCGATCTCGTCGAGTCCGTCAAGCAGGACAGCGGCCTTCCCGGCCTTCAGCCAATCGTCAAAAAAGTGGCCGGGGACTTCGATCCGCTCGGCGGCGAGCACGCGCGTCAGAAACTCCAAGAGGAGGGCGTGCCCCTCGGTCCCATCGTCCTTGGGGCGGTGCTCTTTGAGGTAACGCCCGATCTGGCGCAGGGGCATGAGGATCGGCAGCGTTCCCGGTTCGGTCAGGCCGAGGTTTTCCCGAGCCAACCCGGTGCCTTCCGCGAGATCTCTGGCGAACAGCAGTGCGAGGTAGCGCAGGAGTGTGGTCTTGCCGCAGCCGGGGTCGCCCAGGACAACGAGGCGCCGATGCTCGGCGAGTGCCTGATTGACGGAGACATCCGTGATGTCGCGCGGCGGCTCATCCCGGCGATGCCGGTGGTGCTCGCCCGGTGCCAGGAGACCCTCAGCCTTGAGCCAGTCGGCCCGTGTTCGCTCCTCCGGAACGCGTGCAGTGCGCAGGGTGATGTAGATCCGATCCAGCTCGATGTTGACGAGCCGGCCGCCGGAACGGATGCCCTGCAGCTGCAGGTAGCGGTTCTGCCCGATGAGATGCTGAAGGTAGCGCCCGAGGAGGGTATGGCGATCCACCGCTGTCATCGCGACCGGCGCATCGCCGATGACGACGGTGGCGCCCTGCTCCGCATAGACGACCCGAGCACCTTCATTGGCGTGAATCGAGCGCCCGGTGTTGATGTCGCCCGGATTGTCCCCCCCGATCAGGACGGCACCGGCGCCGAGCGCCGTCGAGGAATCGGCGGCAATCGCGCCATCGCCGGTCAGTTGGGTGCTTGATTGTTCCGTCATGTCACGCCCCGTTCGATTTCAGTCACGAGCGAGCTCCGGTAGGCGGTTATGATAACGGAACAATTCCGTGTATTGGATTGGCTTCGGTGCGGCGATTGAGGTCGTAACTTACTCCAGGAGTGCGTTCATGGCTCTGATTCGGTCCACAAATGCCCCTTCGATCGATGAACTTATGAGAGCCCTCGACGATGCGGTTCAGGCCGGCAATCGGGAGATCGCTCTCGCGCTCTCGCAAAAGATCCAGCGACGTCTGGCCGCGGAGGCCGCTGAATCGCAAACCATTGAACAGAAGGTACGCGCGCTGCTGACAGACCTCGACCGCCGGGGCTTGCAACCGCAGAAGAGCACACCGAAGGTACTGTCGATTGACCCGGGAGCGGCAACGGGCTCCGGCGTTGTCTTTCCCGTCTGGTTCGGTACCAATCGGAGGCCCGACGGACGCGGCGGTTACGGTGTCGAGCGACATGACGAGATCTCCCGCGGCCGAGTGCTGGTGCATGTTCCGGAAGCCCACCGCTTCGGCGAGATCGGCAATAGCTTCTGGACACGGCTGTGTCGCTTTGATCTGCGAGACGACAGATTAAAGGTGCAAGCCATCGAAGCCAGAGAGCAAGTCGCATTTTTCCATGAGATTCAGGAGGCAATGGCGGCGGCGCGCGAGAGCAAGGAGACTCCCCATGCGCTGGTCTTCCTGCACGGATTCAATGTGGATTTCGAGGAGGCGGCGATCCGTGCAGCCCAGCTTGGTTGCGATCTGAAGGTGCCCGGGGCAACAGCCTTTTTCAGCTGGCCATCGCGCGGCAGCGTAACCGCCTACACGGCCGACGAGGCGACCATCGAGGCGAGCGAAGCGGCAATCACCGCGTTTCTCATCGACCTTGTCGAGCACTGCGGTGCCGACCGAGTTCACCTGATCGCGCACAGCATGGGCAACCGGGGCCTGCTCCGTGCGCTGCAGCGAATCGCCAGCAACGCCGAGACCAGTGGACGGATTAAGTTCGGCCAGATCTTCCTGGCCGCGCCGGACGTCGACCGTGACCTCTTCCTTGACCTCGCGAGGCTCTATCCGAATCACAGCGAGCGAACGACGCTCTACGCCTCCGATGCAGACAAGGCCGTGCACCTATCCGCCCGCGTGCACGATGCCCCGCGTGCAGGATACTTCAAACCGTACACAGTCGTTGACGGGGTCAACACGATCGCCGTACCAGACTTCGATGTCGACCTCTTGGGCCACAGCTATTTCGCGGAGGCGGAAGCGCTTCTGCACGACATATTCGACCTCATGCGCAACAACCAGGATCCTGATCGGCGGCAGCGACTCAAACGCTCGGGCGCGGTTCAGCCTATTTGGACGTTGACGAGGTAGGGTGTGCGCAGCGAGCTACATCGCCGACACTAAGCGCTTGAGGGACGCGATCGCCTAAACCGTGCGACCGCTCTATAGCGGATTTCTGCCGGTGCGACTGCAGTTCAGGATGCGACCAATGGGGTCTGCGTCGGTCGGTGCACTTCGGTTGCTCGGTGACCGCTGTCAGGATTGATGAGTCACCACGCTGCGAAAGACCGGTGACGGCTTCCCGGAACACAGTCGGAGGCACTCCGCGGTATCCGCTTCGGTGATACTCGATGCTCGCGGATGGTGGGGCGGCGTTGTCCAACGCTGACGTCTCGTAGTGGATCTGACACGGCATCTCAGCTTAACCTCGACACTGCCGGGGTGCCGGGGTGCCGGCGAGGGCTGGCTTCTCCAAGTGGCCTCAGCGTCTGCAGGGATGAACCGCGTGGTGCGTGGGCACGAAGCGCCAGTGTTCCCCGAGGGCAATCAGCGCCAACCCGATCCCTTGCGCGGTCGATGTCCTTTCCTCGCCCCGGTGGCAGGTCGCCCGGCCTCCCCGACCTCGGAGCTTTGAGCCATGTTTCTCGATCCTTTCCACGCGGCCGAAGACGGCACGCTCCGCATCTCCGCGCCGCAAGGCAGCGCCTTCGCCAAGGAGGTCGCGGGTGACTTCAATCCGATCCACGATGCGACGAATCCGCGCTTCTGTGTCCCCGGCGATCTCCTCTTTGCACTTGTCCTCGCCCGATGTGGTCTTGCGCGCCGGATGACCTTTCACTTCACCGGAATGGTCGGAGCGGATACCGCATTGAACGTCATTGAGAGCGGCGCCGGCGTCCTGGTCGAGACGGTCGACGGCAAGCCCTGTCTCGAGGTCGAGCGTTCGGGACCGGTGACCCGGGATCTGGTCATGATTGAATCGCTGGTGCGCCGCTACGTGGCCTTTTCGGGTCGGAATTTTCCGCACATCCTGGTGCCGCTCATGGAGCAGCAGGGTGTGATGATCAACCCGGATCGGCCGCTGGTGATCTATGACCGGATGTCGTTCGAGCTGGACCGATTGGACTGCCCCGACGTGGACATTGCTCTGGAATCGACCGAGCTGGAGGTGACGGGCAAGCGCGGCGAGGCCCGACTCGGGTTCCGCCTGACGGCCGCCGGGGAGCCGGTCGGGCAGGGCGCGAAGACCCTCATCCTGAGCGGCTTGCGGGCCTATGAGCCCGAAGCGTTACGGGGGTTGGTCGAGCGCTATGCCGGGTGGAAGACAGCCTATCTCGCTGGCGTCTGACCGCCTTATGGATGCTGGCACGGGAGCTGCGAGGGGCTGAGCTGGACATGCCCCCAGCTCGGAGACGTCGGCAGGCCTCAGGCTGCAATCCATGTCGGGCAGGGCGATGCAGTCTTCCAAAGTGGGGTTTTTGTGCGGTTTGGGCTAGAAACCCCATGGTTCGGCCGCGACGGCTCGCCAACAGGATTGAAGAGTCACCGTCTTTCGGGTGCTGGGTGACCGGTCACGGCTGAACCTCGACGCCCTGCCGACCCGGATCGGATCGTCACGCCCGACGGCGTCATCGCCCATGAGACGTCCCGCTGGCTACGGATCACAACCGGGTCGAGCCGGTTACGCTGCACGCGCGGGGATCATCGGCGCCGATGGCTCGCACCTGCTTGGCGCGGCCGCGCGCGCTACCCGCCCGTCCCATCACCCGGAGAACCTCGATGCGCTGGAAGACCGCCTACCGCTCCTTCTACTACGCGCAGGCCCCCGAGCCCGAGGACCTGGTGCTGGACCCGGCCGAGACGGCGCTGCTGTGCATCGACGTGCAGAACCTCTATCTGGAGATCCCGGCCGATCCGCAGGAGGCCGCGCGCTGGTTCCCCTTCCACCGGCGCATGCGCGAGATCGTGATCCCGACATGATCTACTGCCAGGTGCTCGGCAGCGTGGAGCTGCGGGACATCATGGGGCTTTGAGGGCGCGCGGTCATGCGCTCGCGCGGGCCTCGTCATCTCATTGCAGCGAGGACACGAGGATGAACCCGACACGCGCCCGGATCGGCGACGCCCTGATCCTGATCCTGATCCTGCTGGGGTGCTGCATGGCGAGTCACGCGGCGACGCCGGCCACGAGCGAGACGATCACCACGCCGCCGCCCGGCAGCCCGGAGCGGGGCGCGATCCTCGACGCCTTGCGCGCGGAGCTGACGCACCTGACGGGGCCGGATCTGGTCTTCGTCGTCGCGACCCTGCGGGTGCGCGCGGGCTGGGCCTGGATCGAGGCCGCCCCGCAATCGCGCGACGGGGCGCGCCGCTACGAGGACGTCACCGCGCTCCTGCAGCAGCAGGACGGGCGCTGGGCGGTGCAGGTACTCGGCCCCTGTGACGAAGAAGACGACCCGGCGGCCTGCGCCGCGGACACCGACCCCGAGCGGCTCCTGGAGCGGTTCCCGACGCTGCCGCCGGGCCTGGTGCCGCGCGAGGCCGGGTCCGGCGCGAACGCGGTGCGCGAGGGTGCGTCCGACACGACGGCGGACGGCTGCGCACCGCCGCGTCTCGTGCGCTCCTCGCGGGACTGGGGTGACGTATTCGCCGAGCTCGACCGGACCCCTCCGCACGAGTCGTCTCCAGGGTGGAGCACACTCTCGGGCGACCTGCGCATCCAGGGCACGGTGATCCTGGAGAGCGGGCAGATCCCGCGCGACCCGACCTGTCTCGAACGCGACGAGTGTCGGCCGCGCGTCGTCCTGGCGATGCCTTCGGCCGACCTGCCGGGCGTGCGCTGCACCCGCACGCTGGAGTCCGACACCGAGACCTTCTGCGATCGGCTGGAGCTGCGCGACACCCTGGTGCGTTGGCATGCCGGTCGCTGGAGCATGCCGCCCTGGACCGCCTGGACGATCCCGATGGTGCAATTCCTCCCGGCCTGCGCCACGCCATGCCCACCCGGACACCGGCGCTGCCCGACGGATCGGATCTGTCGGAGCACCGACGATGATGAGTATTGTCTGGGTTGCCTGCGGAAGGCCCCGGACGTGTGCGCCTGTCGCGATGCGAACGGCGCGCGGCCGGAGCGCGCCGCGTGCCGTTTTATGGTGTCGCGCGATCGCCTGCTGGAGGGCCGATGTCGGCAGGGGCGCTGTGTGCCCGACGAGCCCGACGAACGATGATGCACTCGGATAGCGCGGACCGGCATGGGCCGTGTCGCTCACCGGGTGCCGACGACGGTATAGGCGGTGAGACTGCACAGGAAGCCGCCGGTGCGGCCGAGCAACGCCTGCTCGGCGCGCCATGCCTCGGCCGCCGCCGCCGAGAGGGCGCCGTCGCGCACCGCGCGGTCGAGGGTGTCCGACACGTTGTAGACGCGGTCGGCCAGGTCGACCTCCCGGATCAGCGAGACGCTCGGCTCGACGTGCACGGCGTGAAAGCCGGCCGCGAGCAGCATGCGCGGCAGGTCCCGTCCGATCCAGGGGTTGGTGAAGGCATGGGCCCAGCGGCTTTGGACGAGCGCTGTCGTCTCGCGCAGGCGGCTGCTCAGGGCGAAGGTGCCCCAGTCGTTGTCGTAGGCGAGCAGGCACCCGCCGGGGCGCAGCACGCGCGCCGCCTCGTCGATCGCCCGTTGCGGGTCGCGGATGTGCTGCAGGACGCGATCGATCCGGCAGCGATCCACGCTCGCCGGCGCGAAGGGCAGGGCGCGGGCATCGGCCTGCACGAACGCGAGCCCGTTTGCCGCGGCGGTGCGCGCCCGCGCCTCCGCCAGCAGGCGCCGGCTGCGGTCGATGCCGAAGACGCGCCCGCGGGGTGCGACCCGCTCGGCCAGGCGGCGGGCGTCGTCGCCGAGTCCGCAGCCGATCTCGAGGATCGTCTGACCGGCGTGCAGATCGAGCAGGACAGCGCTGCGCGCCTTGTAGGCCCGGAAGTAAGGCAGTGAATCGAGCAACTCCAGGCAGCGGGTGTAGTCCGCCGTGCGCGTGCTCGCATCGACATCGGGGAAGCCGGCGGCAAGATACTCGGCGGGCATCGGCGTGAGGCGCAGGGCCGGGGGCAGGAGAGAAAGTCGCCATCATCCCGCAAACGGCGGCGATCGTCGCCGGGTCGTTTCGACCCCGGTCACGCGCCACGCCGGATCCCGAGCCGCTCATCGCTCGACGACGGACGCGTCCTCGGGCGAGGGGATGACCCGGCGCGGCCTTGCCCTTGCCTTGCCCTTGCCTTGACAGGTCTTTCGGACGGTCCCTAGCCTGCCGCGGCGCTCATCGTCGGCGTCGCGATGCGGGATCGGCCGGGCGCGATGGCCCGTGCGTGCTCGCCGCGGCGCACCTCCCGTGCCGTCCGGCGCGACCCGTGACGCCGAGGGACGCGCATCCGAGCGGGTCACGAGCCCTCGCGGGACGGGCAACCGACACCCACATCCACCCGACCCGGTACCCGCGATGAATCCTCGCCCGTGGCTGCTCGTACTTTTCCTCCTGCTCCCGATGCTGTTGGCGGCCGGTTGTACCGGCGTGCCGGAGGGCATCGCGCCGGTGCGGGGCTTCGACGCCGAGCGCTACCTCGGCACCTGGCATGAGATCGCCCGTCTGGACCACCGCTTCGAGCGCGGTCTGGAGCAGGTGACCGCCACCTACAGCCGGCGCGAGGACGGAGGTCTTGCCGTGCTCAACCGGGGTTACGAACCGGCCAAGGAGGTCTGGAGAACAGCGGAGGGCCGCGCCTACTTCCAGTCCACTCCGGACGTTGCCAGCCTGAAGGTCAGTTTCTTCGGCCCCTTCTACGGCGGCTATCACGTTTTCGAGTTGGATCCCGAATACCGCTGGGCGATGATCTCGGGGCCGACGCGGGAGTATTTGTGGATCCTGGCCCGGCAACCGCAACTGCCGGCCGAGATCCTGGGGGATCTGATCGCCAAGGCACGGGTGGCCGGCTTCGAGACCGGCGCGTTGATCTTCCCCCTGCCCAGCGTCGAACCGGCCGCGACTGCCAGCCCCGGATGAGGATCTGTGAATGATCCTCCCCCAGCGGATGTAAGAGACGAATCAAATCCCCAGCTCGCTTTGTCCCTGTCCTTGTCCTTGTCTCTGGCGTCGTGTGCCGGGGATTGGGACAACGCGCTCCGCACTTCGCCGAGGTCACATCGAACCGCTGAACTCGGACCGAAGCACGGAGTCGTGACCGGCGACCTTCAGCCTGCCCCGGCGGAGTGCGTAGGTGCGGGCGGATCTCGTTTGGCAATAAGCGCTCGGCGGGACGTAGCGTCCTCGCATCCGGGATCGGGTTCGGGATCGCTGCAATGCTCGCCGCAACCACCGATGAGAATCCCCCGGTCGTGCCCGCCCGGTTGGCGGCGTTGTGTGCCGGAAACCGGGCGGGCACGCACCTTGGGAGCTTGCGACCCTCGGGGGTGCGGGGCTCACCCCGTATGAAATCGGTCGGCCCCATGCGGTGTTCGGCGTCGTTTGCCGATCAGCGCATGGGGCCGCTCCACTCTCCCGGCGGGGGTCGGGGGGATCGAATCCCCCGGTCGTGTTCCCCCGGTTGCCGGCGTCGTGTGCCGGGAACCGGGGGAACACGCTCCTCGGAGCTTGCGACCCTCGGGGGAGTGGGGCTCTCCCCGCATGAGAATCGGTCGTGGCCGGGCGGTGGTTGGCGTCGTTGGCCAATCACCGCCCGGCCGCGCTCAGATCCTGCAGTGGGTGTGCCGTGCCACGGAGCCCGGACCGAAGCACGGAGTCGGGACCGGCGCCCTTCAGCCGGCCCCGGCGGAGTGCGAAGGTGCGGGCGGATCGAGCATGGCGATGAGTGAGCGTCGGACGTTGCGCCCTCTCAGCCGAGATCGGGTCTCAGACTCGCGATCAGCCCCGCGACACCACCGATGAGAATCCCCCGGTCGTGCCCGCCCGGCTGCTGGCGTCGTGTGCCATGAGCCGGGCGGGCACGCACCTTGGAGCCTGCGACCCTCGGGGGAGTGGGGCTCTCCCCGCATGAGAATCGGTCGGACCCGTGCGCTGTTCGGCGTCGTGTGCCGATCAGCGCATGGGGCCGCTCCACTCTCCCGGCGGGGGTCGGGGGGGATCGAATCTCCAGGTCGCGTCGCCGCCGGTCTCTGGTGTCGTTTACCAGGGACCGGCG
>NZ_JBBWVD010000078.1:0-7414 GCF_041903745.1 Thiocapsa sp. C2-2m
GGGTAGCGAAGTGATGTGTCGGGAGTGGTGTTGCGCTCCTGATCACCGAGGAACCGGATGACCGAATTGGTCACGTCCGGATCTGTGGGGGGGATGGCTCAGTAATGGCTGTCTCTACCCGGACGGTGTGGCTGGTAACAGACGCATCGATGCGTAGGTACGACAGCAGGCGAGGTGCAAAGGTAAGGAAACCGGGGACGTACCACGGTAAACGCGATCGGCGACCGATCGGCCTCGCCTGGTTCCGAGCGATCTGCTTGGGGCCGGCGCATCCCCGATCCGATGTCGGCGCCGACGCCCCGCCGTGCCGGGCGCGCCAACGGGGCGCGGTTGCTGGACAAGGTTCCGTCGACGTCAATTCCGGGGGAACCTCATAGAGACGTTTAGGGGCGTGTAGGGGCGTGTAGGGGCGTGTAGGGGCGACTTCAGTCGCCCCCTCGCTCCTGCGGCTTGGTTTCCGGGCGACTGAAGTCGCCGCTACCCATGGGCGACTGAAGTCGCCGCTACCCATGGGCGACTGAAGTCGCCGCTACCTCTGGGCGACTGAAGTCGCCGCTACCTCTGGGCGACTGAAGTCGCCCCTACCCCTGGGCGACTGAAGTCGCCCCTACCCCTGGGCGGCCTTAGCTCGCTCCCACGCTCTGAGACTGTGCAAGTATTCCACCGCCCTTCACCAAAGGGGCGGGAGTGCTAGAATACGCCGCATCGTCGCCGAGATCCCGCCGCCGGAGTGACCGTGAACACACCGATGCCGACGCCCTGCCCACTGCCGAATCTGCCGCCCGAGCAGCTCGCCTTCTTGCCGCCGGGCGAGGATGAGGGCACGCCTTCACCCAAGCGTGCCGCCGCCGCTGTGGCCGATGCCCTGCGCGGGCGGCGCTACAAGCGCGGCTTTGAGCCGAGCCAGCCGATGTTGCTGCCGCCGAGCGTGGAGGATGACATCGCAGCGGACAACCCGGCACGGGCGATCGGCGTCGATGTTGACCTGCTGGTCGATGTCGGTGAACTGGGGTTCAAGCACGGTGCCGGGGCAGGCGGTGCGGGCCAACCCGCTTTTGATCCGGCCGACCTGCTCAAGCTCTATCGCTACGGCGATCTGAACCGGGTGCACTCCAGCCGGCGGCTGGCCGCCGAGTGTCAACGCAACCTGGAGGTCATGTGGCTGCTCAAGGGACTGCAGCCGGGCGACCACACGATTGCCGATTTCCGCAAAGACAACGCCAAGGCGCTCAAGGCGGTCAATCGCCAGTTCATGCTGCTGTGCCGTGACCCGGGACTGTATGGCGGCACCCGAGTCGGTCTGGACGGCAGCTTCTTCAACGGCAATGCCAGTGCGGGCAGCATCAAAACCAAACAGCAGCTCGAGCGGGAGCTGGCGGCACTGGAGCGCGACATCGAGCGCGACCACGAGCAGATCGACACCGCCGATGCCGGCGAGGCGTCCGGCCCGGCAGCCCACACTCACTGCCGAGCAGCTCGCCGCGCTGCAGGAGCGTGCTCGGCGCCGGCGTGATCAGCTGAAGGTCCTCGCCGAGACCGGCGAGATCCAGCTCTCGCGCACCGATCCGGACGCCCGGAGGCTGACCAAAAACGGCAAGCAGGTCACCGGTTACAACGTGCAGATCGTTGTCGACGATCGGCACGGCCTGATTCTGACTCACGAGGTCACCAATGCCGGCAACGACTACGGCCAGCTCACGGTGATGGCCGAGCAGTCCCGCCAGGCCCTGGCGGACACTGCCCCCGAGGGGGCTGAGGTCCCGTCTCCGGAGATCCTCGCCGACGGCGGCTATTTCACCGAGGCGGAGATTGCGGCCTGCGAGGCGCGCGGCATCACTGTTTATGTCCCGCTGCCCGAGAAGAAGGGCTCGGCCCACGCCGAGGGCCGCCTGCCCGGCAGCGCCTTCCGCTACGACGCCGAGCTGGATGTCTACATCTGCCCGGCTGGCCGGCACCTCGCGCCGAGCGGGCAGCCTGCGGCCAAGAACGGTGTCCTGCGCCAGCGTTACCGCAGCGACGAGCGCGACTGCCGGGCGTGCCCGCAGCGCGACGCCTGTCTGCCCGAGAAGACCCCGAGCCGGCAAATTTACCGCTCCGAGCATGCCGATGCCGTGGATCGCCACCGTACGCGGATGGCCGCCTCCCCCGAGGCGATGCGCCAACGCGCTGCGCTCTGCGAACATCCGTTCGGGACGCTGAAGCGCTGGCTGGGTTGGGATCACTTCCTGGTGCGCGGCTTCGAGAAGGTGCGCGGGGAAATGGCCCTATTGGTTCACTGCTACAACTTCCGACGACTGCTGAGTCTCTTCGGCATCCAGGGCTTCATCGCCCTGTGCCGGGCGCACCGCGAAGCGGGCGCTGACGGGGATGGTCTCGGCGTGCATTTTCGGGTGCTCGCCAGGGTGCGCAAGCGCCTCCGTGAGGCGATCGGTGGTCTTGCCGAGTGTTTTCGCCAGCCCGATCTTGCCGTCGGGTGAACGCGCCCTGCGCCTGGTGCGGCGCGCTGATGGGCGAAAATGCGCCGCCCAATCGCGAGAGCGAATACTTGCACAGTCTCGGAGCGTGGGAGCGAGTTAGGGGAGCGGGAGAGTGCGAGGGAACGACGCCGGCGGGTCAGTGTGAGGGTGCGTTCGCTTGTTCAGATGGTTGACACTCAGTCGATCGGCTTGCAGATTTGGCTCTGGGCGTATTCTCCGACGGTTTCGTGATGCAACTTATTGACGATACGAAGATCCGGGAAGTCACTGATCGGATCGTCACGGCGCTCGCCCCGGTCCGGGTTGTGTTGTTTGGTTCCTATGTCTGGGGAGAACCCGACAGCGACAGTGACCTGGATTTGTATGTGATTGTGCCTGACCAGTCGGAGCCGTCCTATCGCCTGGCGCGGCGGGCTTACCATGCCTTGCATGGCGTGAATGTCCCCGTGGATGTGGTTGTGCGTACCCGCACGGAATCGGACCGTCAGGCCGGTGTGGCGTCGTCGTTCGATCGCGACGTGCTGTCCCGTGGGATCGTCTTGTATGGCTGACGCCGCAGCCGTCTTGGTTGGTGCTTGGATCGCAAAGGCTGAGCGAGACCTTGCTTCGGCCTCCCCACGACTGTTGGACGGTACGCCCCCGTATCCCGATACAGCGGTCTATCACTGCCAGCAAGCGGGCGAAAAGGCACTCAAGGCTTTTCTTGCTGCCCATGGGCGGCACATTCGCCGTGTCCATGACTTGGTTCTGCTGATCGACACCTGTGTCGTGAGGCAGCGGCCCTGACCGACGAGGACATCGATCGACTCGTCCATGAGCTTCGCTAGGCGGATCGTCCTGGACACGGGCGTTCTGGTGAGCGCCGCGATTCGCCCGAATTCCGTATCCCTGGCATGGGATTCCCATACTTCTGCCGGCCGCATTCCTCGTCGGGATTCGCTAGGTTGGCCACGCTCCCATGCTGGACAAACAGCGTCATCCCGGAGATGTCTTCGCCTGAACTTGAGCCTCGGTTTCCCCCGGTTGTCAGCCGGCGCCACTCGGCGGTTGGCGATTGATCGATGCAGACACACCAGCGGCAGGGATTCGGGTGACTGGGCGACTGAAGTCGCCCCCACCTCGGGACACAAAGTGAACCGTGCCCCATTTACTCAATTGAGAACATCCAAATCATCAACCTCGCGCCGGCGCGACCCCACCCACGACAGCGGTTCCAATCCACCGTCGTTCCCTGGATTGCCGTGCGGATTCAGACCTACCTCGGGCTGCTCTACCAGGATCTCGTTCGTGCCGGGACCCTGAGTGTCGCGGGACGTCTGCCGCCCGTGCTGCCCGTGGTGCTCTACAATGGTGTCACGCCTTGGCGTGCTGCCGAGACGCTGGAGCCGCTCATCGAGCCGGCGCCGCCGGTGCTCGAGCGCTATCGCCCGCGACAGGCTTACCTGTTGCTCGACGAGCAGCGACTCGCCAAGGACGGCTCCCTGCCCGAGCGCAACCTCTGTGCCGCATTGTTTCGGCTCGAGGCGAGCCGCGGCGCGGTCGCAGATCCCGGGGTCACCAGATCCCGGGGTCAGGCCTCCCGTCGCACATTCGGAAACAGCCGATCGGCCTGGAGACGAAGCGGGGTCTCCCGTAGCGCACAGGTTAGATCGCGCGGGTGAGCATCGAGGAGGCGGCGGAGATGTTGCGGGCGTAGAGGCGACAGGCAGGAGTTTTCGATGCCTCTGGAGATCCAACATATTGTTTGGCTCGAAGATATCGTTCAGAAGCTGCGCTGGAAGCACAGTGTAGAAGAGTACGAGGTGCTTGAAATGCTGGAAAACCGGCCTCGATTCCGTCGCAAGGAGTCAGGTCATGTGGATGGAGAAGATGTGTTCGGCGCTTTTGGTCGCACCAATGCCGGCCGACTGCTCAGCGTGTTCTTTGTCTATACGAAGGATAAGCGAGCCATCATCGTTTCGGCGCGCGATATGACGCAAAATGAGGTGAAACGCTATGGCTAGCCGATCGTCCGTTTCCAACGCCGATAGCTATCAGGATATTGGTGATTATTGGGATCAACACGATGCTACCGAAAGCGGTGGGCAGGAGCAGGCCGACTTCGATGTCCGGATTCTTTCGCGACGTCACTATTTCGCAATTGATGATGAGCTGTGCGCGAAGATTCGAATCTTGGCCGAGCGCCGCGGCATCAGCGACGAGACACTGGTCAATATGTTTCTGAAAGATCGGATTGCGGAAGTGGATTTGCAACCTTGAGTCTCGGGTGGAACCGTTACGACTGTTTTGGTTGATGACGCCTCCATCCCATGCTGGCAGCTGGAAACCTGGACCGATCAGTGGAAACGAGAAGGCTTGGAACAAGGCCTGGAGCAAGGTCGCGAGGCAACCCGCCACATCCTGATCCGTCTGGTGCGACGCCGATTCGGTCCAACGATCGCCGAGCAGACACACCCGTTGCTCGCACGCATCGTCGATCTCCAAGCGTTGGAAGACCTCGGCGACCAACTGCTCATCAGTCCGGACGGGGACGATTGGTTACTGGCCGTGCGGAGGATGAGTGTCGGCGACGAACACTAGGCCCATGTGCAGACACCGGGGGAGGGGGAAACCGTCGGGTAGCAGGGTGACCTTACGGTCACCCCGCCCCCTAAGAACCGTGCTTGCGACTTTCACCGCACACGGCTCAAGCCTTGAAAAGGCACCGTGAAGCACCCGGCGATCAACGGGGGTGTGGCTGAGACGCGTCACGTCACGAGCCATGCAGGAGCCGCGACGGGTGGCCGTCCCCGCTGACGCCCGCGCCGCTCGACGAAATAGTCGGCCTGTTGCGGGTCGTAGGGGTTGGCGTCGCCGCGGATCTTCACATGGCGTCGAATCGGGATACTCGCCATCCGAAAGAGCGTGACCGATCCGTCCGTGAACACCCAGTCTCGGCCGTCCTTGTGGGCATAGTAGCGATCCTTGACCCACTTTCGACCTTTCCGGGGATGTCGCCGTCTGGCCCAATTCCATGTCATGCACCAGATCGCGTGATCGATGTCGCTGAAGACCTCCTTGCTCACGACATGGCGGTAGTAGTAACCCCATCCCCGAATGAGGGGATTGAGGCGCCGGATCAACACATCCTGCGACAGGCTGCCGCCTGCTTCGAGGAGGGTCCGGACCTTTTCCTTAACCGCGGCGATACTGGGTTTGGCCGGTGTGATGAGCAGTTTTCCATAATACTTGCGCAGATTGAAGCCGAGGAAGTCGAACCCGTCGTCGATATGCACGATCCGGGTTTTCGCTTCGGACAGCTCCAGGCCTCGCTCCATGAGGAACTGCTGCACCAGGGGTTTGACCTCATCGGCCAGCAGCGCCAAGGACGCGCCGGTGATGATGAAGTCGTCCGCATAGCGGACCAGGTTGACCTTGTCACGGGGGTGGAACCGCGCACGCAGGCGCTGCTCCAGCCCGTCGAGGGCCATGTTGGCCGCCGTCGGGGAGAGGATCCCCCCTTGCGGAGTACCTTGCGTCGTGGGACGGAAGACCCCGCGTTCCATGAAACCGGCCTTGAGCCAACCCCGCAATTTCCCTTGATTCGTCGGGACATGTTCGAGGAGCCACGGATGTGACAATTCATCGAAACAGGCCCGGATATCCCCTTCCAGAATCCATTCGGCGCAGTTGCGTCGACAGAGCGCGAGAAAACACCCGGCGATCGCATCATGCGCCCCGCGCGCCTTGCGAAAGCCATTGGAGCACGGGTCGGCCAGGGTTTCCGACACCGGATCCAGCGCCAGCAGCTCCAGGGCCTGTTCGGCCCTGTCGGCGTGCACCGGAATGCCGAGCGGGCGGCGTTTTCCGTTTTTCTTGGGGATGTAGATCCGTCTGAGCGGTGTTGGTCGGTAGTCCTTCGCATTCAACTGGTGGGCTTGTCGCCACTTGCGCGCGGGGGTGTTCAACAGCACACCATCGACCCCCGGCGTGTTTTTGCCCCGATTGGAGCTCACCCGCTGCACCGCCAAGAGTTTGGCGGCGAGCGAGTTGGCGAGCAGGCGTTGCAGCGACCGCACGCGGTGCCACTTGCCGGCTCTGACTGCCTTCACGATTCGCGCTTGGAGTCGGCCGACGAAACGACGTATCCTGGTCCAGTCGATTGCGAACCAGGGCGCCGTCCCATCCCGAGGGCCTTCAATGATGCCGAGGGCGATCATCGTCTAAAGAAACCTGTCGGGTTGAGCCTGTCGTAGGTGTGTTTCGTGAGTCAAGACCCGCCGGAAGTCTGCCCCCTTTCGGGGTAGGGCAAAGCTTGAACCCCTATCCGACCCATTACGGATCGGCTTTCGCTTGCTCCGGCATCCTTTACCCGCTCGCCCGCGGGTCGACCCTTGCGGGCCGCTGTCCACCATCCTTGTGGGGGCGATCGGGCTTACCACGTTTCACATGTGTACCATTCCCGAAGGGGTTAGGCTCCGCCTCTCCGCCGGCAGCGCGACATCTGCGCGGGGCCAACATTGGAAGCCCCGACCTGACTGCTCACCTTTTGGTCCATGCCTGGTCAGCCTCTTTGGCATGTTCTTAGTAACGGCGGCTCTACAGCGATTCACCTGAGTTAGCCTTGCCCTTCAACCCCGGCTCCCGACCACCTCGAGGCTGGCAGTCGCGACCTCCCCTCGCGGTTTGGTCACCCGTCGGATCGACGGAGGCTACCGTGTCCCGGACGCTTCGCACCTCGGGGTTGCCCCCGACGCACGGCCCGGTAGGGTACCGGCGGCAGAACGCCGGATCTCTCTGATTTCCTTGATAAATACACATGCGACCTCGTGTCGCACCAATGCCATTAAGTTAAGCCCTAGCGGCAGCGCTTGTAGTTGGGATGGAAGCGTTTTGGCTTCGTGGACTTGATGTTGCGCGGGAACGACCGATCGGGCCGGATCGCCTCCACCTCCAGT
>NZ_JBBWVD010000079.1:0-7170 GCF_041903745.1 Thiocapsa sp. C2-2m
CGGTGCTCGGCGGGATCGCGGCCTTCGGTCTGGTCGGACTCTTCATCGGCCCCATCGTCATCGCCATCCTGCTGGCCGTCTGGCGCGAATGGATCGCCGAGCCGACGCCCCGAGGCTGAGATTCAGCCGGCGTCCGGGTCACGACCGCAGCAGCCCAATATACGCCGTCGCCCGATCATGAGGACGGCCGATCAACCGTTCCTTGCAAGTCGACGAGGCATCGCGCTGCGCATCTCCGGCGCAGTCGCGCGCGGCGTGACTCAAGGCAGGGTGTTGCCGGCCTCGGCACCTTTCTTGGGAACCGGCAGGAGGTCGGCGTGACTGACACCGAGCATGATCGCCGTGGCGGTGGCGATGACGACGGTGGAGTAGGTCCCGACCACGACCCCGATGATCAGCGCAAGCGAGAAGCCGCTGAGGGCCTCGCCGCCGAAGATGTACAGTAAGGGCTGAAACGCACCTGGGCGGATGTCGTTCGATCAGGAGAATCAGCAGCCCCAACGATCAGCGCGCCGGCAATCCACCGAGACCGCCGGCGAACCCATAGACGTTTATTCATCCGTAGAATCAGAACTATCGATTTTTATCGAAGTTTTGTCGTTGGTATCATGGTGTGAATATCCCGCTCACTCAAGCCCTCAACCGGGCCCATGGAGGCTTGATGTCCGCGCTCTCGAACCTGCTGATCCCGGCCGTGCTGTTCTTTGCGCTCGGCTTCATCGCTCGCCTGGTCAAGTCGGATCTGCGTTTTCCGCCGGACCTCGCGAAGATCCTCTCCATCTATCTTCTGGTCTCGATCGGGCTCCATGGGGGTGTGGAGCTGGCGAAGGCGGATCTCGGCGAGGCGATCGCAGCCGTCGTGTGGGCACTCGCGCTCGGCTTTCTGCTTCCGCTCATCGGATTCGGTTTGCTGCTCGCGACGCGTCGCGTGGCTCCGCTGGATGCCGCCGCAATCGCCGCACACTATGGATCCGTCAGCGCCGGAACCTTTCTCACTGCGATTGCATTCCTCGGCAGCCAAGGCGTGGACTATGAGCGCTACCCATTGATCATGCTCGCCATCATGGAGTCGCCTGCGATCGTGGTGGGCATCTTGCTGGCCAGCTGGACCCGCAGGCGCATCGCAGCAGCCAATCCTGGCGGCTCGACGGCTCGATCCGACAGTGGCAACGGCGGCAGCCATTTGGGAGACCTCCTCCGCGAGGCCTTCACAAACGGAAGCGTCATGCTCCTGCTCGGCTCGATGCTGATCGGCGCAATCGCGAATCCGACGGCGATGAAGTCGCTGGATCCGTTCACCACGGACATCTTCATGGGCATGCTGTGCCTGTTCCTGCTTGAGATGGGTCTCGAGGCAGGGCGGCGGTTCGGCGACTTCCGACGTGTCGGGTTGGCCCTCGGCGCCTTCGGGCTGGTGATGCCGCTGATCGGCGGCGCGATCGGTGTGCTGGTCGGCCACTACATGCTCGGTTTCAGCATCGGCGGCACGACTCTGGTCGGCGTCCTCGGCGCAAGCGCCTCCTATATCGCCGTGCCACCCGCCATGCGGCTTGCCATACCGGAGGCCAATCCGTCCCTGTATTTGACCTTGGCCCTTGGCGTGACCTTCCCCTTCAATGTCGTCATCGGTATCCCGATCTATTATCAGCTCGCCCGCATGTTGGCCGGCGGGGCCTGATCGACAGATGGGCGTCGGTGATACCGGCGCCCCCTTAGCCCGTTTTGAAGCGAGTCGCTGGAGCCCGTAAACATGCATCGACTGTTTGCCGAAAAGCTGATCACCGTCATCAGCACGGATCTGCTCGAAGATCGTCTGGTCGCCTTGGTGCGCCGCCGCGGCGCAAGCGGCTACACACTCATACGCGCCCGCGGCGCAGGCTCTGATGGTCTGCAGTCCGGCAATCTGGATGCCGACACCAACTTGGTGTTGAAGGTGATTCTGCCGCCGGAGCGGATCACCGATTTACTTGATGACCTGGACCAACTGATCGGTAAGGGCTACCACCTGACCGTCTTCGTATCGGATGTGTCGGTTCTTAGCCACGAGAAATTCGATCGGCCGATGGCCGACTGAAGCCAACGTTGGGGAGTTGCCACTCGGGTTTCCCCATGCCATGCTTCCGGCCCGAATAGCCGGCCTGCGCGGAGAGCGATCCAGATGATGACGAGTATTTTGATCCTTGCGGCCGGTCTGGTACTTCTGACTGCAGGTGCAGAGTCGCTCGTTCGCGGTGCTTCCAGCATTGCCACGCGCCTCGGCATCCCGTCGCTGATCGTCGGTCTGACCATCGTCGCTTTCGGGACCAGCGCGCCCGAAATGGCGGTCAGCGTGGCGGCCGCCTGGTCCGACCAGGCCGACATCGCTCTCGGCAACGTGGTCGGCAGCAACATCTTCAACGTCCTCTTCATCCTGGGTCTCTCGGCACTTGTCGTACCGCTCGCCATCAGCAGCCAACTCGTCCGGGTCGACGTGCCGCTGATGATCGGCGCATCCATCCTGGTGCTCTTGTTTGCCCTGGACGGTCACATCGGCCGGCTTGACGGGGCGATCCTCTTCTCCGGGATCATCCTCTACACCGGCTTCCAGATCCGCCAGGGTCTGCGCGAGCGCACCTCGGCCGCCGACGGGGCGAACGCAGGTGATGAGAGCCTGTCGAGCAAACACTGGTGGATCGATCCCCTGTGGGTGCTGGGCGGCCTGGTGATCCTGGTGATCGGCTCGCGCCTCTTGGTGACGAGCGCGGTAAGCATTGCTCAGGCGTTGGGCGTGAGCGAGCTGGTGATCGGACTCACCATCGTCGCCGCCGGCACCTCCCTGCCGGAGCTGGCCACATCTGTGGTCGCCAGTATGCGCGGCGAGCGCGACATCGCGGTCGGCAACGTGGTCGGCAGCAATGTGTTCAACCTGCTCGCCGTGCTCGGGCTCGCCAGCCTCGTCTCGCCCTCGGGGATCGCGGTCGCCGAACAGGCGCTCCGGTTCGACCTACCGGTGATGGTGGCGGTGGCGATTGCCTGCCTGCCGATCTTCGTGACCGGACGCGAGATCGCCCGCTGGGAAGGGGGGCTCTTCCTGGCCTATTACACAGCCTATACGGCTTACGTGGTGATGGCCGCGATGCAGCATGCCGCGCTTGACCTCTACGGCACCGCGATGCTCTGGTTCGTCCTGCCGCTCACCGGAATCACCCTCGCGGTCCTGTTCGCCAGGGATCACGTCAACGGGCGAGGCAAGGCCAACGGCGGTTAGGAGCTCGGTTCCGCGCCGCGCCGATACCACCGAGCGGCCAAGCGCTTGCGAGCATAGTCCAGACCGAACACCACCGGGATGCCGAGCCAGGCGAGCGCATAGATCGCCGGGGCGACCGGGCCGGTGTGCAGGACGGACTGAACGGCCGGGACGTAGAGGATGGCCCAGGAGAAGAGGATCTCGGTCGCGATCCCCAAGAGCAGGAGATGGTTCGCGAGCAGCCCGCGATCCAGGCCGCTGTGTCGCAACGACCTTCGGCCGACGACGTTGCCGATCTGCATCAGGACGATGCTGGCCAGGGTGATTCCCGTGGCCGACTGATAGAGGGGTTCGTTCTCCGCCAGCTCCTGCCCCCAGCGCCATCCGCCTTCGTGCAGGACCAGGAAGAAAAGACTCAATGACCAGGCGGCCTGGATCAGGCCCAGGAACAGGTAGGCCGTCGCCATCAGTCGCGGCGAGAGCAGGCGTTCATCGAGACGCCGCGGCGGCTGTTGCATCAGGTCTCGCTCGGGCGTCTCCCGGCCCAGCCCGATTGCGGGCAGCATGTCGGTACCCAGGTCGATCGCCAGGATTTGCACAATGGTCAGCGCCAGCGGAACCGGCAGCAGGATATAGAGCAGGACGGGCACGATCTCCGGGATATTGCTGGCCAGGACATAGGTCGTGAAGCGCTGCATGTTGCAGAAGACGGCCCGCCCCTCCTCGATGCCGGCAACGATCGATGCGAAGTTGTCGTCGAGCAGCACGATGTCGGCCGCCTCGCGCGCCACGTCGGTCCCGCTCGCGCCCATCGCGATGCCGACATCGGCCGCCTTGAGTGCGGGGGTGTCGTTGACGCCGTCGCCGGTCATGGCGACGACCTGGCCCAGACGCTTGAGCGCAAGGACGATCTTCATCTTCTGCTCGGGCGTGGTGCGGGCGAAGACGGTCATCCCCTCACGCAACCGCGCGACCAACTGCTGCTCGCGCAAGCGCTCCAACTCGGCCCCGTGCAGGATCCGCCCCTCGGCGGGCTCGCCCGGCCGCAGGATGCCGCAGGCCCGCGCAACCGCCTCTGCGGTGTCGGGATGGTCGCCGGTAATCAGAAGCACACGAACACCCGCATCATGGCAGCGGGCCACGGCACCTGGAACCTCCGGTCGGATGGGATCATCGAGCGCCAGGAACCCGTGCAGGACGAGACTACGCCCCAAGGACTCCTCCGGTGCCTGCGGATCGGGCAACCGATCGAGCAACCGCGAGGCGACCGCGATCACGCGCCGACCTTGTGCCGAGAGACGATGCACGATCGCATCGCACGCCAGGAGCATCGGCTCGTCGACGGCGATGGTGCGAGCTTCGCCGTCGCGGAGCCCACTCACCATGGGTCGCAGCGACTCCCAGGCCCCCTTGATCGCGAACCGCGCCTCCGAGCCATTGGCGAAGACACCGCCTTCGCGCCGCTTGGCCAGATCGAACGGGAAGTGACGACGCGTCTCGACGAGAATCGCGTCCGGCGGCCCGAACAGCTCGCCGTGGCGCTCGGCGATGGCGACGTCCAGTGGATCGCCGGACCAGCCCGGATCCCCGTGCGGCGCGGCAGGCGCGCGCCGGAGCTGGGAGGCGATCAGCGCGGCCTCGAGGAGTGCACGCAGCGCGTCGGGATCCTCGATCGGATGCCCCCGCACAGGATCGACCAGCCCCGCGATCGCCAACCGATTGTAGGTCAGGATGCCCGTCTTGTCGGTGCAGACGGTGTGGACCGCACCGAGAGACTCGACCGCCTCGAGGTTCTTCACGAGCACCTGTTTGCGCGCCATCCGCAGGCTGGCCATCGAGAGCGCCAGCGTCAGGGTCGGCAGCAGACCCTCGGGAACATTGGCCACGATGATGCCGAGCATGAAGACGATGCTGACCCAGAGCGAGCGACCACCGACGATCCCCGCGACGAAGAACACCAGCGCCATCACCACCGCAATCAGGGTCAGCACCCGGACCATCCGGTTGGTCTCGCGCTGCAGCGGGGAAGGCGGACGACGCACATCGCGCGCAAGGGCCGCGATCTTGCCCAGCTCAGTGCGGTGACCGGTCGCGAAGGTGACCGCCATCCCGTTGCCGCGCAGCAGGCTGCAGCCTGCAAACGCGATGTTGGGACTCTCGATCAGTCGGCCCTTGGCGGGTCGGGTCGCGAGGGGCAGCGAGCGGGATTCACCCATCAAGGGGGCGTTGTTGGCCAGCAGATCTTCCACCTCGACCAGCCGCGCGTCGGCCGCGACACGGTCGCCCTCATTCAGAAGCATGACATCACCCGGCACCAGATCCTCGGCCGACACCGTGCATTCGATGCCCTCGCGGCGCACGCGCACGCGTTGCGGCAGAAAGCGGCGCAACGCATCCATGGCGCGCTCGGCCCGCATCTCCTGCGCGAAGGCGAACAAGGCATTGATGACCGAGACGCCAAGATCAGGCCCCTGCCGCAGTCGCCGACCCGAAGCGGCCCCGAGGCGATATCGTTCGAGCCAATGCGTAGTCCCCCTCGCGTGAATTATGGCAGACCATGGCGAGGCCGCACCGGGGCGGTGGCGAACCGGCGATCCTCAGCCGCCCGAGTGCGCGGATGCGAAGGACCCTTATCCCCGGGCAAAGGGTCCGGAGGATGGTCGCCGTTTCGGCGATGCTTGCGGCGCGCTTGGCAGCCTTGATGTCCTCAAAGGGGGCCGGTCCCTCGGCGCACAGCAACAATTTCCACAACGGCTGCTCCCGAGATCTCGCGGACCCGAGCATTTGGCCTATGCTCAGGCTGATGTCTTCGCCCTTCTCGTCGGATCGATCTCCTATGCACCCTGAACGCCACGTCCGCCTGTTTCGCAACGGTCGCAATCAAGCTTTACGCATCCCGCGGGAGCTTGAGCTGGACGCGGACGAGGCGATTATCCGCAAGGACGGCGAGCGTCTGATCGTCGAGCCGGTGAAGCGCCGGCCGGATCTCGCCACGCTGCTCGCCGGATGGGGACCGCTGGACGAGCCCCTCCCCGACGTGGACGAAGGCTTATTGCCCTTGGACGACATCCGACTCTAAGTGCCATGGCAAACATTGCTGGTCTGCACTACCTGCTTGACACCAGCACCCTCTCCGCGCTGATCCATCAACCCCGGGGACCGGTGGCCGCGACGCTTGCCCGGCGCGGCCACGGTAGTGTCTGTACCAGCATCGTCGTGGCCGCCGAGCTGCGCTTCGGTGCCCGCAAGCTCGGCTCCAAAACCCTGACCGGTAAGGTCGACGACCTGTTGGCCTAGCTGCCCGTCCTGCCCTTGGACTCCGGGGCCGACCAAGACCTACGCGGAGATAAGATTTCGGCTGGAGCGAGCCGGGACGCCCATCGGACCCAACGACCTGCTGATCGCGGCGCATGCTTTGGAGTCCGGTCTGATCCTCTTTACCGACAATGTGGACGAATTCGTGAGAGTCGCCGGACTGCGGGTGGAGAATTGGCTGAACAGCCCGGCGTCCGAGGCGCCATGATTCGGACGAAAGGTAGCCGCCCCTTGTCCTCACATTCGTCCGTACTGACCTTGCCGGACTATTCCACCGTCGCCGATCAACCGAGCGGTTCCGCGATTCTGGTTCGCCTTGATGCTTCGCTTAACCCCCGAATCGGCCATGAGCAGACCCTGCCACCCCTACCACCAGGGGCAGGAGTCGGCCAAAACCCGACGCGGAGCGGAGTCGCTCCCGCGGCAGGTAGACGCACTCTGCGGACGCTGGCGGTCACGCTCCGGACACCTGCTTTCGACCCGGATCTGCCCGCCGCGCACGCCACGCGAGCGCCCGCTGTGGCGAGGTCAGCAGACGGGCGTCTCGGTTCGTCTGGTCCTACTGGCAAAAGGAAAGACCCGACCCCGATCCCCCTCCTGGCAAAAGGAAAGACCCGACCCCGATCCCC
>NZ_JBBWVD010000036.1:0-59925 GCF_041903745.1 Thiocapsa sp. C2-2m
CCACCCCCGCCCCCCCAAGGAAGCGGCTCCTTCGCCATGCGCGGCGACTGCACGGGACGCCTGACAATCGACCCGACCTCCGGTTGGGACGGCGACCGCGTCCGACACATCGTCACCATCGACCCGCCGGCCAGCGAGCGCGTCGCTCGGGTGACCTCCACCAACCCCGGATGCCGCAACTGCGCCCTACGCAAGATCGGCCGTAACACCTGGCGCGGCGATCTCTTCTACGGTTGCCGTGGTCGCGGCATCGTCCAAGTGTCCTACGCCGCTTACGATTCGAGCGGCCGGATGATCTGCAGCGGAAACGGTAGCGACCTTTGTCTCGGGCGGCGACGCTAGATAACGTGTCATGAATAAGTTGAGCGCCGAGTCTAATATCGTTGTCGTTGTCGTTGTCGTTGTCGTTGTCGATTACGGTTACGACAACGACAACCGTGCCGTGGAAAAGGATTCCGAGCGACGAACCGCTCGGCAGGCGACCGCTCAATCCTTACGCAGCAGGCGCTTGGAGAGGATGTCCCACTTTTTGATGTTGAACTCGCCCTCGGTGAGCACGCCCTCGCGCTCGAGGGCCTTCAGTCCTCGCAAGAGCCGGATCGCGTCCTCGACTCGGCTCGACCAACCGGTAATCTGTTTCTTCTGAAGGACAAGCTCCTCCGGCGTCAGAACGCCCTCATGGTGCAGCGCGGCGAGCCTGGCGAACGCCGATGGGCTGGAACGCCGAAGGGCTGTCATGGACTGACCATGGTCCCGACAGGGCTTGTTCATAACTCCGCCAATTACGGGGGCCAATTACGGGGACAGCTTACCTAATTCCGTTCCACCAGTTCAAAGATGTCCTGGGCGTGAGACCTGTGGCAAGCCAATGGTCACAAGCGAAGCTTACTCGGCCAACCTTATTCATTAGGCGACGTTCTGCAACAGATTCGCGAAATCCTTTCCAGACGTCGCCCGAGGAAGCGGCTTATTATCGCACCTGTAGAGCTCAATCATTTCCTCTACAATTTGGCAAAGCTCCGCAAAGACAGCCTTCTCGTCGTCACCGTGGCAGCCCCCGAACATTAAGCCGGGGCAGCTTCCCACATAACAGCCATCTTCCTCGGACCATTCAACGATCTTTGCGTATCTGGCACTGTCCTTCATTTTTGTGATTCCTCGATCGCTTTCTGCACCGCCTTCACGATGTAGCGCTGGGCATCATCTCCGGGTTTTCCGGAAACCGTGACTGGCTTGCTGACTCGTGGGTGTACGTAGTTCCGGTGACTTCCATTTCCACCGCGGTCAACAAAGCCGGCTTGTTCCAGCATGGCCATCATTTCACGAATTTTTGGAGGCACCGAAGTTCACTTTGGTTATTCCTTGCCGACGTGTTCCGAGTTTCATGCAGCGCCGGTCAAGATTAGCCTAAGGATGCCTCAAGTCAACATTCCGCGTAATGGTCTCGATCAGAGGCTCGGATTCTGGTGACAGTTTACTCGATTCGGATTCTGCGACCTGCGCGATTAAGTAAACTGTCACCGGAATTCCCCTCGGAATTCCGTGATACAACCCGCCGGCGAGCTCGATTCGGAGTGGTCTAGCCATGGAGACAGCTTAGGTGATTTCCGCAAACTTCCATACCCGTAGGTTGTGCTGACGATAGGAAGCACAACTTGCGCCGACGGTTGGTTGTGCCTCGCGCGGCTCGGCACAACCTACGCCGTTGGTATGAGGGTTTCCGGTATTCGCCTTAGCCCAAGAATGCAGGATTACAAGACCTGACCCTAATGTCCTCTAATGTCCTTTCAGGATTACAAGACCTGACCCTAATGTCCTGACCCTAATGTCCTGCGCTCGACGAGAATGCCCTTGAAGCGGCCCTGAAACAGGTGTCCGACCAGGCCGTGACGGCGATTGACCCGTTGGGTGAAGACGCCGTTGAGCTGCCGCATCCCCTTCGACAGATTCCCCTCCGCGGTCTCCACCACGACATGATCGTGATTGGTCATCTGGCAGTAGGCATGACAGCGCCAATTGAAGCGTGCGCAGACCTCCGCGAACACCGCCAGCCAGGCCGCCCGGTCCGCATCGTCGCGGTAGATCGCCTCGCGGCGATCACCGCGCGAGGTGACGTGATACAACCCGCCGGCGAGCTCGATTCGGAGTGGTCTGGCCATGGAAACAGCTTAGCCCAGCGATGCTGGACAACAAGACCTGACCCTGGCGTTTGTGACCCTGGCGTTTGACCCTGGCATTCTGGAAAACAAGACCTGACCCCGGCGTTCCCGTTCGCGCGGCTCAGTCGAACAAAATTGCTTCGAGTCTGGCCTGAACTTCATCGAGGATGGACTGAGGGACTGTCTCTTTGAAGCGTGCCTGGCGGGTGCGCCAGTCGGGTGATTTGAGCTGATGACAATGGATAGCACCCTGGGTGTCGGTTCCGGCTCCGATGAGTGTGTCGACGGTTCCGTGGGTGCGTGCGGCGGCGGCGGTGCCTTGTGAGATTGGGCAGATCATGGCGAGTCCGTGCTGGTTGAAGAGCTTGCCGCTAACGACGAGGCCGAAGTGCGGGCCTTGCATTTCGCGGCCCGATGAGGGGTCGAAGTCCAGATGCACGATGTCGCCGCGATTGGGGTGATAGGCCATCAGTCGCGCTCCCGTCCGACCAAGGGCATGTCGTCCCAGCCTTCAACGCGCGGCAGTCCGTCGGGCATTTCGGCGAGCAGGTCAGCGAGAATGATGCTGCCGTTGGCACGGTGGTCAGGTGTGACAGGGGCGGGTTGTCACAGTCGGTAGGTGTGACAGCGGGCGGCGTGTCGCGGGCGGCAGGTCTGACAGGCCGGCTGGGGTGTTGGGGGTGAAGCTGGAATAGGCATTGCGATCGATGAGTTGAATCTGGCGGGCGACGTTGGTCCGGTCTTTGACGGAGAGCCGATAGAGCGGTTGACCAAGACCGCTCCCGTCTCCGGGAGACGACTCCCGATTCATTCATTCGACTGCAATGGAGAAGATCCATGAAAAAGCATCAACAGGGCTTTACCTTGATTGAACTCATAATCTCATGGTGGCGATAATTGGGATTTTGGCGGCGGTGGCGCTGCCGACCCGCCTGCTGGTGGCGGCGACGGCTTCCGGCGCCCGCCCCAAATCGTGGATTCGGCGCGTGGCTGATGCTCCTTATCGAATCAGGTGCCCCCACAGATCTCACGCAGCGATGCTCGAAAACAAGACCCGACCCTACAGCCCGACCCTACAGCCTTCGAAAACAAGACCTGACCCTACAGCCTTTTCTACGGCCTTCTGACCCTACGGCCTTCGCAGCCTTCGTACAGTCTTCGCGCGAGGTGACATGATAAATCCCGCCGGCGAGCTCGATTCGGAGTGGTCTAGCCATAGAAACAGCTTGGCCCAAAAATGCAGGATTACAAGACCTGACCCCGAGGCATGGCAAGGCCGCACTGGCCCAATTCTCTTGCTTCTCGGACAATCCGCCTCATAATCTAACCATTGGAAGGTTCTATAAATGAGGCGCTCCATGTCTGTTCCCGCCGAACTGCTCTCCGAGGTCATCACGGAGCAAGGGCTGATTGCGACGGATCGCCTGGCCGAAGTGCTGCATATCACCAAGACCGAGCTGGCCAAGGCGACCGGATTATCCCGTGACGCGGTATCCAAGCGTGATCGGCGCGAAGCACGTCAGACCCAGACGCGGTTGCGCGACACCGTGGAGATCATCAATCGAGTCACGAGCTGGACTGGCTCGCCCGGACGCGCGTTCGCCTGGTTTCGTTCTCAGCCGCTCCCGTCGTTCGGCGACAGAACCGCCGAGGATCTGGTCAAGGATGGCCGCGCACAGGCCGTCAAGGATTATCTGTCGCGAATCGCCGAAGGCGGCTACGCGTGACGGAGGCGCCGCCGACGAGTCCCTTCGTCGGTTTGGTCTATCGCGCCCACAATCCCCGCTGGGCCTTCGCGCCAACCTCCGGAGACGGAGCGGCACGCCATGGCGGTCGCTTCAACCCGCGAGGCACCACGGCTCTCTATACCTCGCTCGATCCCAAGACCGCGTGGATGGAGGGCCAGCAGGGACTGCCGTTCAAGGCGCAGCCGATGACTCTGGTCGGCTATCGCGTGCGTTGCGAGCGGATCATCGACCTCACCGCTCCGGCCGTACTCGCCGCCTGCGGAGTCGATGACGCGACGCTGGCCTGTGCTTGGGAGGATCTGGCCTCGCGTGGCCGAATGCCGCCGACCTGGTCACTCGCCGAAACATTGATCGCCGCCGGCTGCCATGGTGCCCTCGTACCCAGTTTCGCACCCGGCACGACGCAGGCTGAACGCAACCTTGTGCTCTGGCTTTCGTCCGACGCTCCGCCCTGCCAGGCACTGGTCATCGATGATTTCGGACGCTTGCCGAAGGATGATGCTTCCTGGGTCTGAATCCTCGAGACTTCATTTTGTCGGGAGACTTCATCCAACGCCCCATGACCGAAGCGCTTGAGCTCCGGTCGAGGCGGACGACACGCGATGGTTCCCGCAGTACGGCGCCCAGTGAAGGTTCATGACCTCCAAAATCAGGATGCCGACCAGTCCTTCGCTGCAAATCCGCGGACAGAACCTGCGTGCCACACGCTCGTCAAGACGTCTACAGCAATCGCCGATACTCGGCATAGTCATCGTCGCCAAAAAAGGTCTGTTGGCGTCGATTACCGCGCTGGGTCACATGATGCGGAAGCCCCAGGATCAAAGTCTCCCCGTCGGTCGGTCAAATCCCTCGCCACGGAAACACCACTTTGTGTTCTCGCCGAGCCAAAGCATCTCGTCTAGAGAAATAAATAAACTGTCCCCGAAACTCGCGAGCTCGATTCGGACTGGTCTAGCCATAGAGACAGCTTCGCCCGAGAATGCAGGATTACAAGACCTGACCCTACTGCTCTGTTGCAACGCGCGCACACCTCGATTCGGAGTGGTCCGGGCGTGGAAACAGCTCAGCCCAGTGATGCTCGAAAACAAGACCTGACCCCAACCTTCCCTTTGTTGCCATCTTGCCAGCAGGAAGGCTCGGCCCTAAGCTGGAGCCTTCCTCGGAACCTCAAGACGACAGGAGCCGATCGATGGCCGAACCGCAACTCTCCGTGCGCAGCGCCAAGGCACGAGAACTGGCCCATCGGCTGGCGCGCTACGAACGCCGCTCGGTGGCCGAAGTGGTCGAACGGGCGCTGGAGATGTACCAAGCACGGCAGCTCGGACACGAGCCTGCACGGGCCTTCTATGAGAGGCTGGCGCGGGATTGCGCGACCGATGTCGATCTCGAGGCGCTGATCCGCGAGGAACGCAAACCCCATACAGGCATCGACCTGTGATCTTCGCAGACACCAACGTGGTGTCGGAAACGCTGCGCAAGACGCCCGACAAACACGTCCTCGATTGGCTGATCCGCTTCGACGCCGAGATCGCCTTGCCCACCGTGACCATCGCGGAGATCGCGTTCGGCATCCACAAGATCCGTACGGACCAGCGTGCAGCGGGGCTGACCCGAGGGCTAGAGGACTGGCGTACCCGATTCGCCGACCGAATCTATCCGTTCACCGAAGCCGCCGCCCTCGCATATGGAACGATCATGGGCGAAGCGAGCAGGCGAGGCCGGCCTCTGAGCGTACCTGACGGCATGATCGCTGCCATCTCGATCGTCAACCGCAGCGCCCTGGCGACCCGGAACATCGCCGACTTCCGGGCGATCCCCGCGCTTGTACTCTTGAATCCATGGGATTTCCGCTGACCCGGACTGGAACAGCTCGTGCGTCGCCGTGAGGCGGATAGCCGGCCTCAGGGCTTCAGTACCAGCTGGTCGCACAGCAAACCTGGCCGAGCCTGCCAGTCCTCGATGTCGACCCTCCGACCCGGCGCCATGGCAGCGCGTAGCGTCCGAACGCTACTGCTGGACCGAACACCAAACTATTGCATTACAAGACCCTATCGCTCCGGCCTCCCCTCCCTTCGCGGCCCCTTCGCCCTTGCCCCAAACCTCTGAGGAAAGCGAGAACCTTCAGCTTAAAGGATTCCTGCTATATTCAAATTTGCTTTAAACGAATATTGGAGGTGTCTCATGGCGACAACATCCCTGAGCCTAGGGGAACACTGGGAAGTCTTCATCAAGAACGAGATCGCGACCGGTCGTTATGGCTCGGCAAGCGAGGTGGTACGCGATGCGCTGCGTCACATGGAGGAGCACAACACCAGATTGGCTGCGTTGCGTGAACATCTGGCCGAAGGCGAGGCGCAGGCACGTCGTGGCGAGTTCGTCGAGAATTACTCCCTTCAAGGTCTGTTGGCGGAAATGGATCGTGAGGGATGAGCGGCCGCTATCGGATTACCCCACGAGCTGCTGCAGACCTGCGCGCTATCGCCCGCTACACGGTCCAGACCTGGGGCAACAAGCAACGCGATATCTATCTTTCAGCCATCGATCGGCGGTTCTCCTGGCTTGCGGAGAATCCGAGTCTCGGGAAGCCTCGTCCGGAGGTCGGTCACGGATACTGCAGCTACCCGGAAGGCTCCCACGTCATTTTCTATCTCATGAGCGAGGATGGGATTGATATTATCGGCGTTCCACATCAGCGCATGGATGTCCTCAGCTACTTCACCGGTTAGCATCCCAGGGCGGCGGAACGTAGACAAAACCACAATAGCTTTCTCCGGCGGTTTTGAAAGCGTCGGTATCGCGAATGCTCACGGCATCTTCACGCTCGAACCTGAGCACGGAACGAGTCATGACCCCATTGGCTCCTCACAGCAGCCAAAAGATTGCATTACAAGACCTGACCCCGCGCCCCGCATGACCCCGCGCCCCGCATGAGGTATTGACGAAGCATCCCGCTCTCCCCCGAACTCGAGTCCTTGACCTGAATCTCGCGGGATACATCGTCTTGGGTGGCGCTAGTGCCATGATTTTTAGGCCATAGCCTGCCTCTCGGGGCTGTTTGTGGAGTTACTAACCTCGTTTAAATTCTCTGAGCAATTGGGAGTTGCTATCCGTCGGCGTCCTAGACGATACTTCACGCAGTCTGGTTGAGCGATCTGGTGGTCAGCAACAGGCTACTTTCGTTCGCCGTGTGCTCCGGCCGCAGCCGGGTAGATAATGAGATATTGATTCAGCTAATTGATTAATATGATAAAATCAAATTATTAATTTGCTATATTTACCATCATAGTTACCTAAACATTTAAACTGCAATTCCCGGCGAATTAGTCAGAAGCATCTGATTTAGAAAGAATCCCACTTTTAGGGCAACAAGATTCGCAGAATAGCAACTCATGTTTTCAGGAGGTTAGCGTTCGCCGGGAATCGCTGACATTTACCGCTGCGATACACCGCGGCCAATTAAAGATGGCGGTTTACCTGATCTCAATGGATGAAGCGAAAACCCGTTCTCGATGAGGCGCGGGATCATCGAAAAACGCCTATGGCGACTGCTATTGAATCCTGCATTTCGACCTTGGCCGGCTGTCGCGGAGCGTACAAGGGGTGGACGTAGTGGTGGCGGCTCAGCCTTTCTGGCGTCTGAGTGCTCATGGTAATGCGTTCGTCTGTATCGATGTTAGCCTCACCTCAAGCTCCGTCCCAAGCTTGCAAGCACTGCATGGAACGGTCGCTGGGCTGTGGGACTTCGCAGCTGCGGCGGCGCGGCTCGCGCGGCGTGTTTGCGATCCATGTCAGGGCTTTGGGGTCGATGGCCTGATATTAGCCCGACGGATGGCGCCTGCAGCGGGAGCTGATCTGGCCGTGCGGTTTCTGGAACCCGATGGGGGCGAGGCGACACTATGCGGAAATGGACTTGCTTGTTTGGCCCACTGGTTTCTAGAACGCTCATCCGTCGTTGGCGCGCGGGTACTCACCCACTGTGGACCGATGTTGGTCAAACGGGCGGGGCCGTCCTGCTATGCGGTGACGCTGCCAAGACCGCGCATTCGCGCTGACGGGCTTAGGCTCACACTCGGAGACATTGTTTACCCGGCGGCATTGGTGGAGGTCGGTGTTCCGCATCTTGTGGTCGCAGTGCGAAACCTGATGGGTGTCGATGTGGTGCATCTTGGGCGGGAGTTGCGCTGGCATGCCGCCTTTTGTGCGGAGCGGTTGAATGTCAACTTCGTTGAGGCCCGGGGGCCGGGAAGGCTCACGCAGCGCACCTTCGAAGCCGGTGTCGAGCGCGAGACCCTGGCTTGTGGCACGGGTGCTGCCGCCTCCTCCTGGGTCATGGCGCGGCAACTGGGCTGGGCGGCCCTTCCTGGCGGTGCGGACGCGCCGGTGCGGGTTGCTGTGGCGGGTGGTGGCGAGCTGCTGGTGGTCCCAATACGTGATCGTGGAGGCACGCTTGCGGGGGTGTGCTTGCTCAGCCAGGTGGCCTTGCTTGGGGCCGGAGTCGTCCCTTTAGGCTGGCTCGCCGATGCCTGGTCGGCCTGACGAGAATGCGTCGAGGATTTGCGAGAGTGCCCCGGTATGCTGCTGTCGATCGATCAGAACTCTAACAGTCTCTGGGACACGCTGCCGAAGCTACATGCATTGAGCTGGAATGGCTACAAGGTGCGACACGGTATTCAGGATACCGATTTGGCCTTCACCGCCTCAGGTGCGTCAGTTGGTGAGCCGCCGCGTTTAGTGGCGGAAAGCTGGCATCCGCACGGCGGTCAGGATTGGGGGGCGGCACTCTTCTATAGTGGCTTTCTCGGGCGTTCGGCGATTGATCCGGCGAGTTGGTCGCGGTATCTCGGCATGGGCCTCGGAGAGCTCGCGCGTTCTCTTGGTTGCGGACGAGAAGAACTCTACTGGAGTGTCAGTCCCGGTGAGACATGGATGCTGGTCGGCGCGAGCGATATCGGTGACGGGCTGCACCATCGCACGCTCGGGGATCTCCGCGCGAGCGAAGTCGCACCTCCGCTGCGCGCCTTGTTGCGCATTGCCGAGCAGGACTGCGTGCGCGCCTTTCCTTCGCCGGTTGCACGCCGCCGCGCTAGGCGTTGGTTTGCTGCCGAGCTGGAGCTCATCGAGCGGTTACAGAATGTGGTCGGACAGGGCTCGCTGGTCAGACTCTACCAGCATTGGCTGGCGCACCATCTGAACGGCGCGGTTTCGATAGGGCGCGCCTCAGCGCTGGTGCCGCTCGCTGAGCCGTCACAGACCGCTTTGCTCGAGTGCTTCGTGCGCGATTATGATCAAGCGGGCGCGCTGTATAACCAGGCGGTCGCGGAAACCGAAACTGGTCTGCATCCGCTGCGCCTGCGGCAGGGGGAATTGCCCTTTTTCGTCGGGCAGGTGGTGTGCGGGCGCGAGGTGCGCTCGGCAGTTTTTTTGCGTAATGGTCGACTGTGTTTCGCCGATCGGGAGCTGCCACTCGCCCGCAACGGACGGTTGCCTCTTGACGCGCTGAGCGCAGCGGAGGTGCGCTATCTGGCCGGAAAGGCCGCACTGTTCGCTCTTCAGGTACGGGTCGGAGCTACTGCCCACCCGCTCGCGCTCCCGCATCGGGGCTCGTCATATCTGCCGACGACCCATCGTTTGCATCAACTGCTGGCCAATAGCGGCTTGTGGCGGGATTTCTGTCAGCCGATTCTGCGGGTGCGCTTGCATTTTCTCTCTCATCTGAGCGGTTGCCGCACGCCGGTGCATTTGCCCGAGGCGCTCGCGACTGTCCTCGGTCGCGACTGGATGCCGGCTGGGGAACTCGCCGCCTGTGTGAAACCGATTGCGGAAGAGGCGCGTCAGCAGTTGCAAGCGATGACTGATCCGTCCGAACGCTCCGCTTGGCTGACGCGCAGCTTCTCGACCTTGACCGCCGAGATCGGGGCTATCGCGCGCCAGCGACGCGAAAGCGCTCGCGCTGGCGCGGCGGCGGCGGACCTGCGCGCGCTTTGGGAGCAGGAACGCGACCTAACCCGCCGGCGGCTGAGCGCTTGGCTGGAACGAGTCATGCTGCATCAACAACTGAGCAAGCTCGATGACTGGGACTCACGCGGTGCCTTGCTCCCTTGGGCGGTCGCGCTCGGCGGGAAGACTTTCTACTGGCGCATGATCCGCTCGGCGCGCATCCAGGTTGAACCCTCGCCGCTTGCCCCTGGCATGCCGTCCCGGCCCTGACTGACCCATGGGGCGCGTTGAATCCATCGCCCGACACTATTTGCCCCGTTTGCGCGGTTGCCGGGTACATCACGAGATTCTCGACTGGGCCAGTGCTGAGGGACAGCGCGCCCGGTTCAGGGTCTTGCTTGAGCGGCTGCCCCTCGCGGGCGCTTCTTTGCTAGATGTGGGCTGTGGTCTGGGCGACCTGTTAGGTTTTCTGCGCGAGCATCGGGTCAACCTGAGGTATTGCGGCGTCGACCTGCTGCCCGAAATGGTCGTCGAGGCACGGCGACTGTATCCAGGAAACAGGTTCATAACGCTCGATCTGTTCCGTGAAGCGTCCCCGCTGCCCGAGCGCTTCGAGCTGGTTTACTGTTCCGGCCTATTCAATCTCGCTCTTGGCAATAAGGATACGTTCCCGCAGCTTGCCTTGCCGAGACTGGCTGCCCATGCACGCGCCTTTCTGGTCGTCAATGCGCTGGATCGGCGCCGGGTGTCGGTACCGTATCCCTACCAAGCACATGATCCTGCCCACTGGCGCGCGCTGCTCGCGCCTTTGGGCCAGAGCTGCAGTATCGTGGACGACTATCTAGACGGGGATTTCACCTGCATCCTGAAACTGGGTCCTAAGCGTCGCTTACGGGGGTCGATGCCCGCCTCGGATGGGGCGTGCCTGTGAATCGCTCGGTCTCGATGATATCGCTGTATTCGCGGCTTTGGCGGTTGCTCGGACCCGGACTGCGGGGTCAGCACCGTGCGCTGCTTTACGCTTATCTGAGCGCATTGATTGGCCTTGTCGCTCTCCTAGTGGTGCCTTTCCTGATGACCTCAATGCTGAATGAGCGCTTGCAGGAGATGGCGCCAGCGGTGTTCTTTGTGAGGGTCGCCGCGATCCTGGCTGTGCTAGGTCTGGCCTTGCTGTGCGCCTTCGTCTCAGCTTACTGGGAGGCTTTTCTGGTCGAGGGAGCCTTCCTCGATCTACGTTCCCGGCTGGTCGCCGCGCTGCTCGAGCAACCCGTGTTCTGCAGCCGTCATCAAAGTGGCGATCTGATTACCCGGGTCTCCAATGACAGCGATCTTTTGTCCCGTATTGTGTTTGACCATGTCGTTCCTTCACCGCGCCACCTGACACTGATCCTCGCCACTCTCGCCTTGCTATTGTTGTGGAACTGGCAACTTGGGCTTTACACAACGCTGACTATGTCGGTGTCGGTGTATCTGGTCATGCGGATTCAGCGCCCGCTCGCGCGCGCCTCCGCCCGAGCCCGTCGCGCGCTTTCGCGTCAAAACGATTCTCTGCACGATCTGCTCGCGGGAGTCAAAGAGATCCATTTCTACCAGGCGCACCGTGCCGCTGCTCAACGCTTCGGCCGGAACGCCGCACTGTATACCCGGCAGAATCGACACGCGTTGGTTTTGGGTGAATGGTCATTCCACGCAATCGATTTCTTCACTCGGTTATTGTCGATCTTGCCTTACATCATCGGTGGCTATCTGATCTTGAGGGGAACTGCGCACCTCGCGATCGGCGATCTAGTCGCCTACAGCCTGTACCTGAGTGGGCTGACGATGATTATTGGTCTTCAACTGTTCGGTTGGACTAAACTGCTTCAGGCGGAGCCCATCATTGCGCGTCTGGAGGCACTGCTGTCTGTTTCGGCGATGCCTGCAGCAGATCTGGCGTCGGCCACCGACGATCATTTGCTAATTCCGGAGTCCATGCGCATTGAATTTCGGAATGTGACCTTTTCTTATCCGAACGCAAAAGGACCGGTACTGACCGATTTTAGCCTGGCGATTGAGCCCGGCGAACGTTTGGCGATTGTCGGGCCGAGCGGCTCAGGCAAGAGCACGCTGATCGATCTACTCGCGCGGCAGATTCGACCGCAAAGGGGTGAGATTCTGCTCGGCGGCCAGCCGATCGAGGGCTATCCACTGCCGGCTTACCTGGCCCATTTTGGCTATGTTCGTCAGCAGCCTTATGTGTTCCACGCTAGCGTTAAGGACAATATCGCGGTCGGCTGGCCCGGGGTGCCCGAGAGCATCATTATCGAAGCCGCGAAACGGGTTCATCTGCATCGAGACATCGAACAGTTGCCACGCGGCTACGACACCCAGATCGGTGGGAACCGCCATCCGCTTTCGGGCGGTCAGCGGCAGCGCATCGCGCTCGCGCGCCTGCTGATCCGGGATCCCTCGATCCTGCTGCTTGATGAGTTTACCTCTGCGCTGGATCGGGCTACTGAAGATGCTGTGTTGAACAATCTTTTTGAGATCTTCGCCAGCCAGAGCATAATTTGCGTGACACATTCGCCTCTGGTAGCGGCCCGGTTCGATCGGGTGCTGAGCCTGCGAAACTGATCCCAACCGGCGCCGCGGTGGAACTTGCATCGCGGATCGAGTCGGGCTGACGGGATTGCGCCCGCCAGCCACCGGGTCGCCGGAGGCGGTCACCCGCCTCCGGCTCCCATAGCCGGCAGGTAGAGTAGAGAGCAGGCGTCCCGCGACGGTAGGTTTGGCCTATCTGTTGCCGCCCCTTTCGTTTGGCGGTGCCTCACGAGCCGCACCATGGTCACGGTAGCCAGCCCTCCCTCATCAGTAGGGTCGAGAACTGGCGCGCCGACGTTAGGGTCCGGTGGATCCTCCAGCGCTTTCGCGCTGGCCCTCAGTCCGGCTCCCATGATCACGTTTCCAGCCCCCGCCACGTCAAACCCGGCGTGCCGTTTTCCGGCACCGGGCTTTCCTGCCGACTTCTCATCCAGGGTTATGAGACCGCTTGCACTGGGAGCGCTTTCGGCTTTCGCAGCCCGATTCGGTACCCGTCGTAGAGCCCGAGCACCTCGTATAGCCACGTCCTACTCCACCTCTTCCAGCCAAAGCCCTGACGCTGACGCGCGCGCATCAGATGGCGCCGAATCTTCTTCTCCACCCAATCTTGGACATACCCGAAACAGCGACTGGAGTGCCCCACCCGAAAGTAGCCTACCCACCCCCTGAGGATCGGATTGATCAAGGCGATCACCCGATCGATCGGCTGCGAGCGGTAGCGGCGGAACACGTCCTTGAGGCGTTGTAGGATCGCGGTACGCGCCTTCATCCGTGGCGTGTAACGTGCGCCCCAGACCCCGCGCCGAGTCTTGGCCCGGCGGAAGTCAAAGCCCAGGAAGCTGAATGCCCCTCCCTGGCTCAGGTCCAGTCGTCGTGTCTTGTCGTGATTGAGTTGCACATCAAGCTTGGCCAATTCCTCGACCAAGCGTCGCCAAGCCGCGTCCTTGAGCCAGTTCCACCGGCGATACCCATCGACCAAAATCACCAGGTCATCGGCGTAACGGGCATACTCGATATAGGTATAGCGTCCGTTGCGGGTGACCTCCTTGGCCCGCTCCAGCATCCGGTCGACCTCGTTGAGGTAGAGGTTACCCCCAGGTGTCAGGATAGATGTCGTCTCCCTTTGGGAGGATGTGTGGGAGGATGGGGCATCACCGACCCGGGGCTTTGCGCCCTTCGGGGTCAGCCGGGAAGGAGCCCGTAGGGCGACTGACGGCTGACCCCGAAGGTAATTACGGTGACACTGTACCATTTACACTAAGTTTAGTTGTTTTGGGTCATTCTTCTGCGAGGGCGGCCGGCCACGTTTGCCTGGACGTAGCGTGCGGCCAAGTCGCTTTTCGAGCTCGCCAAGCTCTTGGTCACCCATCAATGGTCGCCCTATCGTTTGACCCTTCGTGAGCGCGGCAACCTGTTCAGGATCCGCTGGTTCCTCCAAGAAGTCCGCGAAACGATCGACGCGATCCAGCAGGGGAGAAACAGTCACCAAGCCATCGTCCTGGCGCCGGAGATGTGCTGGCGTGCTGGACCAAGGCCAGTCGGCAGCCGTCGCAGCCAGCTTCGCCTTGACGGGATTCAAAGCCACGTAGCGGAACGCTGCCATCAAATGAGATTCATCCATTGCCACACAACCGAACCGCCCTTGAAACAAATGGCCAGTGACGCGCAATCGTGCGTTGATGTACCCGCTATATCGACGATGCGTTTCGCCCACGGCGCGGGACAGTCCGGTGTCGTCAGAAGGCGCGAGAATCAAGTGAACGTGGTTTGGCATCAGGCAATAGGACCAGACTTCCACGCCGTTTGATCGACACGCCTGGGCTAGCCAATCTCTGTAGAGTGCATAGTCGTCGTCTTCCATGAATATCTGCTGGCGCCTGTTCCCACGTTGCGTCACATGGTGGGGAATGCCGGGTACGATGATTCGTGGGAGCCGAGACATGCGCTAAGCATAAGCCGAGAGGGAAATGGTGTAAATAGTAAAGTGTCACCGTAATTCCCGACACGATATAGACGGGCCGCAATCGGCAACCTCGATTCGTCTTGTCTGGCTGTCGAGCCAGCTTAGAGCGGAAATGTTGGATTACAATCTCCCCCATAACTCTATCCTATGCCGGTCGGGGCCTGAGGACGATGGCAGGGATAACGAACAAGGCCCGCGGAGCTAGTTACTCAGACGAAGGACTCAGGGAAATAAAGATTGCCGGCTGGGACGTTTCCAAGCCAACATAGTTGAGGTGATCTGGGTTATAGAGAATTTCATTGATCAGGTCCGGCTGCACGCCGAGGTCCAGCAAGTAAGCCTCTCTGTCGTTCTCCCATCTCTCCCGATCAAACTGGAAGTCAAAAAGATGCCTTTCTTGGTCAAGAAGAGGCTTGAGCCGTTCCAACTCCTCCTGTGTATAGAAGTTCTCTGGGTCGAGGTCCAACTTGTTGTTGTTACATATGCGGCATAGGGCAACCAGGTTTCCTGGCACAAAATGTCCGCCTTTTATCATTGGGACGTGGTGATCTATGACTAGCGCATATCTCGACGCGCATTTAAAGCATTGTCCATCGAACAAAGCGAAGAATTTTTCCTTGTACGTTCTGGCAATCGTCGGATGCAGAAATCGCCTAAAGAGTTCGCGCTTCTCCTTGTTTCTCTGACTCTTGTAGGCTTGAGCGCTATGCCCCCGAATACGTCCTGTCGCGTCGGGCTCGGATATCAAACTCGTTTTCTTCTGCTCCGGCTCTGGCAAACCCCAGTGAGCATATAAATCAACTACTACTTCACCGGAATCCGCATACGCGGCTGTCAATATCCTGGGAACATAGAAGATTCTACGAGCATTGCGAAGATGGCAGAACGCTTCAACGGCGCGGGAATGCTCCGGCTGGATGTCCGATATCCGTCTCTCGGTAATGTTTCCTTCGCCGTCCTGGTACTGGATGATTAGGTCTTGGCTGGCCATAGCTTGTTCATATAAGTCTTTAAGAGCATGAATCCGATCGGGAAATTGCTCGTCCAGCGCAGTCGTGAGGTTTATGGTCCGATCGATTTAGGGTAACTCGGATCCGCGTTTCGGGGAAAGCACGCACCCACGCCCTACTGCTTCTCGACAAAGAAGGGATTCAACCCGCCAGCGAGCTCGATTCGGAGTGGTCTAGCCATAGAGACAGCTTCGCCCGAGAATGCAGGATTACAAGACCTGACCCTACTGCTCCCGATTCGGATTCTGCGACCTGCGCGATTAAGTAAACTGTCACCGGAATTCAACTGTGCAGCACTAGTGGTACTCGATGCGCGCTCTACTCGGATCGTTTGCCTGCGTACCATCTGAGTAATTCTGCGAGGGCGTCAAGATCGCTAACATAGAAAGAACTCTGATTTCCGTTCCGAAAAGGGTTGTCGTATCCTAAGCTTGTTTTTTGTTGATTGACCCGCGCGCTACGTGCTAGATCCGTGGAAAAGCGTGTGCCGGTGATAACGGGTGGAGATAGTATTTTTTCGGTGATTATTCTCGTTTGCTGTGCTCCTCCCCTAGATTCATTACCCATTATTAACAAGAACTGTCTTCCACTCTCTCCGCCAATAGCGAATGCTTGGCCTTTCGTGCGGGTAGCGGAGTCGAGAGGAACAAGGCCCAATTCGGGCATCAGTTTGCTCCTGATGAACTTCAACGACTCGTTCGCGGACAACTTCTCTCTCATAGATTCAAGCGCCTATGTTGCTTGTGCCTAACGCCATGCTCAGCCGAGCCGGTGGAACGAGATCGAAGCGAGCTTCGGCTGGGGCACATTGTTAGGCGATCGAATGTTCGATGGTATGCGCTAACTACGGCATGGATTACACCATGACCCGCATCATCGAACTATGGAAAACAGGTAACTCCAGCTATTCAATGCCTAGATATTCATCAATTTCCAAGCTCGATTTCTCGTCGGGGCGATATACAACGTGAAGCAGTTCACCGTGATTCCAATATTGGTAGTTTGTAGGCTTACATTGTGCGAAAATCTCCTTCATATGCCGCACATCGTAAGAAGATATAGCGAACTTACTTTCACCACCGGTCATTGTATACGGATCAAGAATCTTGCCGGCGACGTTCACGTCTAGGGCAGCAACAATATCGCAAATCATTGTATACCAGGAGTCCATGCACGAACCGGTTGGGCAATTGTCAGATTCCGCCATTGCGCTTCGGATTTCGTTCTTTGCGACCTCCACCGAGTTGATCGATGCTATAAGCTTATCACTGCTTTCAGCTCTGCTTTCCGCATATGAGTGCGGTGCTGCTATCTGTAACTGTACAAAGCAAATAAGCACAAAAACGCTACGGAATATCATAAGCCTCGCTCCAGGTGTTTGGTGTCAAAGTCTAAGAAGCCCCCGGTAACTCGCACTCAGCGAGCGGCGAAGATGTCTCGTAGGGTGGTAAAAATCGCAGTGTCCAGCCGGGGTTAAAGCGCATTCCGTATTTAGCCATTAGACCTACGTAAGCGATGCACATCTCACGCGCATCAGAAGGCGTCGTGTTCATCCTCAGATCGATAGATTGATTCAACACATAGATCTTGCACGGCTCGGTGAGTAACCCGGTGCCGTCTGCAATCCTACAGAATCTAACCCCGCCCTCAGCCGTTGTAGTATTGTTCGGTCCGTGGTCAACCGGGCTAGCGGAGAAAGCGAATCCCGTAAACGCCATAAACACCAACCCTAAACGCGCAAATACAGAATACATAATTTTTCCGAGGCGAAGTCGTGTGAAGAAGCGGGGTGAGTCATTGAAATCAATTTCCCGGTGGATTGACCGCGTTTCGGCCGAACTGGTGCCAGAGACGTCCTTTAAGCCATAGCTCGACTGAGCAACGGCTTCTCTGAACCCGGATATAACTGTCGGATACCGCGTAATGTTTGCCGTTCAAGCTCCCCATCGACTACCTTGGGCTTAACGCTACCAGCGCTAGTCCAGAACCTCAGTTCGTGAGCTATTGCTGCGGGTATCTTGTTGTCACATCTCATGATCATTTCTTTTCCTTTTTCCGCAACAATATAGTCTTCAGCGCGCCACAGATCCTGTTCGGGAAGATCGAGAAAATTTTTTGCTTCTGCGTGAGTCATCATTTTTGAGACGAGGATAGAACCACCCAAGTATAGCTCGCCCCCTAATACCGTCACAATAAATACGGTCGAACCGGGCTCAACACCTCTCTTCCTGAAATTTTCGCTCGCCGCATAGGAGAGCAAACGTGAGCGTTCATTAGAACTTTCGCACTTTTGCTTCCATCGCGCATTTGTCCAAAGATATGTGAAATAATTTTTCATAAGCCTCCTAATGATGTCACGAAGCATCTTGTGACTAACGGCGTAGCGAAGCGGCCAAGCGGTACTGATGTTGCAGAACGAGCGCCGCACTATCTGTCATTGTAACGCCAACCTGTTAACAGGTTGTTAGACGATTCTCGATGACTTAATTACAAGCTGAGTCCACTGTTTCCATGAGGAGAGGTAGGTGCCCCATATCCAAGCGTATCTCTACCGGAGTCTCATCCTTGCCAATGTAACTTAACTTTGCCCACTTAGCAGATTTTAGTGCTTTCCAAATGCCATAAGGTAAATCGAAAGCCTGAGAGCCTTGCCCCATACCCCCATAATCCAAATCATACTGACCAGACCCCATTAGGAGTCGAACCAGGATCTTGCCCGATTGTCGAGACTTATTGTCAAGTCCAGGTGGATTTTCTAACTGATCAAGAACAATTCGACGTCGGTCACACGCTGAATATATGTCAATCTCGTTTCTAAAACCAGGATCTTTGTTTTCCGAATTTAATTCACCCTGTATACTATGCTCAAGGTCAACGGATGAGCTTAGCTGTAGCTTCCAGTTTGCCACGTCATATGAATAGTAAAGCTCCTTTTCATTAGCGTATACGCTGAAGCTAACCACTAATAATATGAAAACTACAGTGTATTTCACGTTCAGCCTCCTTCTAACGCGTACGCGCTTAACATGCCCCAGAATCCATTTGCCATTTCGTTCACCTGGGCCACAGAAAGGGGACAAATTGATCCCTAGCCCACTAGGATATCCCAAGGCTCCATACTCAGATTGAGCCCACAAAAAAGCCGAACCCCAAAATTTCTCCAGGCAGTTCGGCTTGGTCTGTCGTCATGACTGTCGCTCTCCTCCGTGACGTGTGCAGAAAATATAGCACAGGATTCCGGGGTGGTCGTCACGTCAGGTCAACGCACAGTAGACCCTAGGTATCGGCCGGTGTCACCACCCACCACCTTCCCACCAAGCCCCCAGAGGACAGCGAGCCTCAAAGCGTACTAATCGAAACCTCATACACCCCCCCAATCACCACAAACTCATCCTCCCCCTTCAACATCCCCGGCAGCAACCGATTGAAGAAGAAGATCTTCGGCAGAGGCACCTCCGCGATCAGGATGTAGTCCCCGAACTCGTCGGCGCGCTCGCGGCTGCTGGTGAAGCTGTTGAGGTTGTTGAAGAGCACCCGGTAGCGTCCGCCGCCGAGGGTTTCGAGGATCTCGTGCTCGTCGATGCGGTTGATGCCGCGGTAGAGGCTGAGGTGGGTCTCCTCGGGGTGGGCCTGGAGCAGCTCGTACTGACAATAGGTATAGAGGAGGTCGAGCTGGGCCTCCAGGGCGTTGGTGGCGTAGAGCCCGCGGGTGCCCTCGGCGACGTAGTGCTGGTACGCCTCGCTGTTGCGCCCCTGGAGCGGGCCGGCGTGGTGTCGGGCGAGCAGGCCGAAGCGGCTCTCGACCCAGCGCTTGAGGATGGCGCCTTCGCGGCCGTCCGAGTCGAAGGACCAGCCGCGTGCCATGCGCAGATAGTTGGCGTTGACCCGCTTCTTCTTGGTCTTGCCCTTCGCGAGTCCGGCCTCGTCGAGGTGATCAAGAAGGAAGTGGGCGCTGACGTAGTCCTGAAAGGCTTGGGCGCGCGCCGGATGTTGCGGGATCGGCGCCAGGGTGCGGAAGAGGTCCGCGTGGAAGTGGCGGATACCGTCGAGCTCCAGCGGGACCGGGTGACGTTGGTAGGTCAGGCTGCCCAGGATCACGGCCGGCAGGTTGCAGTGATTGATGGGGAGACGGGCGTTGGCCGGGAGCGTGGCGGGTGGCGGTTGTTCGGTTTGTCGGTTGTTGTCCATACATGCCTTGCGGCTTTGTCGGGGATGCCACCAAACCGGCGACATCCGTGAGCGATACAAAACTCCATTGAAACCAGCATGATGGAGCGCATTGGCGTGGTTGGCATATGGTTTGCTGTAAGGCTCGTGAGGCAACTTTGTTCAACGCCCGCGAGAGCGGACCTACAGGAGACCACCCCATGGCTATGCGTCAATGTGCCATCTACGGCAAAGGCGGAATCGGCAAGTCCACCACCACTCAGAACCTCGTAGCCGGTCTCGCCGAGCTCGGCAAGAAGGTCATGATCGTCGGGTGTGACCCCAAGGCCGACTCCACCCGCCTGATCCTGCACGCCAAGGCACAGAATACCATCATGCAGATGGCCGCCGACGCCGGCTCGGTCGAAGACCTCGAGCTGGAAGACGTGCTCAAGGTCGGTTACGGCAACATCAAGTGCGTCGAGTCGGGTGGCCCGGAGCCGGGCGTGGGTTGCGCCGGTCGCGGTGTCATCACGGCCATCAACTTCCTCGAAGAGGAAGGCGCCTATGAGGACGACCTCGACTTCGTCTTCTACGACGTGCTCGGCGACGTGGTCTGCGGCGGGTTCGCCATGCCGATCCGCGAGAACAAGGCGCAAGAGATCTACATCGTCTGCTCCGGCGAGATGATGGCCATGTTCGCGGCCAACAACATCGCCAAGGGCATCGTGAAGTACGCGAGCTCCGGCTCGGTGCGTCTGGCCGGCCTCATCTGCAACAGCCGCAACACCGCCCGCGAAGACGAGCTGATCGAGGAGCTGGCCCGTCAGCTGGGCACTCAGATGATCCACTTCGTGCCGCGCGACAACGTCGTTCAGCGCGCCGAGATCCGCCGCATGACGGTCATCGAGTACGACCCCAAGGCCAAGCAGGCACAGGAGTACCGTGACCTGGCCAACAAGATCATCAACAACACCAAGTTCGTGATCCCCACGCCGATCACCATGGATGCGCTCGAGGATCTGCTGATGGACTTCGGCCTGATGGACGGCGAGGACGAGAGCATCGTCGGCAAGACCGCGGAAGAAGAGGCGGTCGCGGCCTGAACCGCGTCTTTCGGTGACATGTGATGTCTTCGTTTGGGGTTGGCCTTGGTGGTCCCTACTGCCGTCGGCTGGACGCGGTTCAGGATGATTGAAGACTTCGGGATGAGTGGGCGCGGGTTGGCGATGACGGGTGTGGGGAGCGAGGTCTCGCATGGATGAAGACAACACAAGTCATGGCGGAGCGGGTTTAGGACGGGGATTGTTGTTTTGAGTGGACGCGGCGGTTCGATGCCGCGGTCCTCTGTTCATTCATTTCTCAACGCGTGACCGTCGGCGGATTTGCCGCGGCGCCGAATCGAGGAAAGCCAGTATGTCAGCATTGACTCGCGAAGAGACCCAGGCCCTCATTCAAGAGGTGCTCGAGGTCTATCCTGAAAAGGCGAAGAAGGACCGTGCCAAGCATTTGGCGGTCAACGACCAGTCGGTCGAGCAGTCCAAGAAGTGCATCACCTCCAACCGCAAATCCCTGCCGGGTGTCATGACCGTGCGCGGCTGTGCCTACGCCGGCTCCAAGGGCGTGGTTTGGGGTCCGATCAAGGACATGATCCACATCTCGCACGGCCCGGTCGGCTGCGGGGCCTATTCGCGCGCCGGTCGTCGCAACTATTACGTCGGCCACACCGGCGTGAACACCTTCGGCACCATGAACTTCACCTCGGACTTCCAGGAGAAGGACATCGTCTTCGGCGGCGACAAGAAGCTCGACAAGCTGATCACCGAGATCGAGGGTCTGTTCCCGCTGAGCAAGGGCATCAGCGTCCAGTCCGAGTGTCCCATCGGCCTCATCGGCGACGACATCGAGGCCGTCGCCAAGAAGCAGAGCAAGGCGCTGAACAAGCCGGTCGTGCCGGTGCGCTGCGAAGGCTTTCGCGGCGTGTCCCAGTCCCTGGGGCATCACATCGCCAACGACGCGATCCGCGACTGGGTCATCGGCAACCGTGACGGCGACGAGTCCTTCCAGATCGGTCCTTACGACGTGGCCGTGATCGGCGACTACAACATCGGCGGCGATGCCTGGTCTTCGCGCATCCTGCTCGAAGAGATGGGTCTGCGCGTGGTCGCTCAGTGGTCCGGCGACGGCACCCTGTCGGAGATGGAGCTGACCCCCAAGGTCAAGCTGAACCTGATCCACTGCTACCGCTCCATGAACTACATCTCCCGTCACATGGAAGAGAAGTACGGGGTGCCGTGGATGGAGTACAACTTCTTCGGCCCGACCAAGATCGCCGAGTCCTTGCGCAAGATCGCCGGCTTCTTCGACGAGACCATTCAGGCCAATGCCGAGAAGGTCATCGCCAAGTACACGGCCGAGTACGAGGCGATTATCGCCAAGTATCGCCCGCGCCTGGAAGGCAAGAAGGTCATGCTCTATGTCGGCGGCCTGCGTCCGCGCCACGTCATCGGCGCCTACGAGGACCTCGGCATGGAAGTGGTCGGCACCGGGTACGAGTTCGCCCACAACGACGACTACGACCGCACCATCAAGGAGATGGGCAACGCGACCCTGCTCTACGACGACATCACGGGCTACGAGTTCGAAGAGTTCGTCAAGAAGGTCAAGCCCGACCTGATCGGCTCCGGCATCAAGGAGAAGTACATCTTCCAGAAGATGGGCATCCCCTTCCGCCAGATGCACTCCTGGGATTACTCGGGTCCGTACCACGGCTACGACGGCTTTGCCATCTTCGCCCGCGATATGGACATGACGATCAACAATCCCTGCTGGAAGCAGATGCAGGCACCTTGGCAGAAGTCCGCCGAGCAAGAGGCCGCGCCGCTGGCCGCCAGCGCCTGATCTCGAGCCTCCGGCCACCAGCCGCCAGCCACCCGCCCTTTGTCACCGGCAACCCGCTGGCGGCCGGGGGCTGGAGGCTGGCGGCTCGAAAAAGACACCGAACTCAGTCCCAAGCATGTCGTTGTCCGCGGATGAGCGGCGCGGCAGGAGCACACTCATGAGCCAAACCATCGACCAGATCAAGCCCAGCTATCCCTTGTTCAGGGATGCCGATTACGCCGAGAACCTTGCGAAGAAGCAGAACGGCGTCGAAGAACGTCACCCCATGGAGAAGATCGAAGAGGTCTTCCAGTGGACCACGACCAAGGAATACCAGGAGCTGAACTTCAAGCGTGAGGCCCTGACCGTCAACCCGGCCAAGGCCTGTCAGCCGCTCGGCGCCGTGCTGTGCGCGCTCGGGTTCGAGAAGACGCTCCCCTACGTACATGGCTCGCAGGGCTGTGTGGCCTATTTCCGCACCTACTTCAACCGTCACTTCAAGGAGCCGATTGCCTGCGTGTCCGACTCCATGACGGAAGACGCGGCGGTGTTCGGCGGCCAGAAGAACATGTTCGACGGCCTGGAGAACGCCCGTGCGCTCTACAAGCCCGAGATGATCGCGGTCTCCACCACCTGCATGGCCGAGGTCATCGGCGACGACCTCAACGCCTTCATCGGCAACGCCAAGAAGGAAGGCTACGTCCCGGCGGAATTCCCGACCCCGTTCGCGCACACCCCGAGCTTCGTCGGCAGCCACACGACCGGCTGGGACAACATGTTCGAAGGGATCATGCGCTACTTCACGATCAACGCCATGGAGGACAAGGTCGTCGGCTCCAACGGCAAGATCAACCTCGTCCCGGGCTTCGAGACCTATCTCGGCAACTACCGCGTCATGCACCGCATGATGAAGGAGATGGGCGTCGACTACAGCCTGCTGTGCGACCCGACCGAGGTGCTCGACACCCCGGCCGACGGCGAGTACCGCATGTACGACGGCGGCACCAGCATCCCCGAGGTGAAGGACGCACCGAACGCAATCGACACCCTGCTGCTGCAGCCCTGGCAGTTGCCGAAGACACGCAAGTTCGCCGAGATCACCTGGAAACAGCCGGTCAACCACATCAAGATCCCGATGGGATTGGAGTGGACCGATGACTTCCTGATGAAGGTCTCCGAGCTGACGGGCAAGGCGATCCCCGAGTCGCTGACCAAAGAGCGCGGTCGTCTGGTCGACATGATGACGGATAGCCACACCTGGCTGCACGGCAAGAAGTTTGCGCTCTACGGCGATGCCGACTTCGTGCTCGGAATGACCAAGTTCTTGCTTGAGCTTGGCGCCGAGCCGACGCATGTCCTCTGCAACCACGCCAACAAGCGTTGGAAGAAAGAGGTGGAAGGCGTCCTGGCTTCGTCGCCCTACGGCAAGGAAGGCAAGGTCTACATCAGCTCCGATCTCTGGCACTTCCGCTCGCTGTGCTTCACCGACAAGCCGGACTTCATGATCGGCAACAGCTACGGCAAGTTCATCCAGCGCGACACCCTTCACAAGGGCAAGGAGCATGAGGTCCCTCTGATCCGGATCGGCTTCCCGATCTTCGATCGGCACCATCTACATCGCATGACCACCATGGGTTACGAGGGTGCCATGTACATCCTCACCACCCTGGTCAACGCGGTACTCGAGCGTCTGGACGACGAGACACGCGAGATGGGCGTGACCGACTACAACTACGACCTGGTGCGATAGCCTGCTCGGGCGGCGCGCTGCGCCGCCCGAGGATACCTGGGAAAGCGATCAGCCGTCAGCCGTCAGCCGTCAGCCGTCAGCCGTCAGCCTTGGATTCAAGTGCTATCACCGAACCAGGCGGTTTACCCGTTGGGCTCGGCGCTGGGTTCCACGGCTACGGCAGCAATCCCCAGCCACTCGATGCTGATTACCGATGGCTGGTGGCTGATAGCTGAGAGCTGATAGCTGAGAGCTGATAGCTGAGAGCTGATAGCTGATAGCTGATAGCTGATAGCTGATAGCTCACCAACCGTTCCCGGCCGACCGCTCGGCAGACCCACTCAAGACGACAAGAGGCAACCCACTGATGCCCAACGTGATGATTCGTAAAAACGACGCGGGAGACCTGCTCTTCTACGTCGCGAAGAAGGACATGGAGGAGACGATTGCCTCCGTTGAGCTGGATGACGCCGAACATTGGGGCGGCGAGGTGGAGCTGACGGACGGGTCGCGCTGGTACATCGAACCCATCAGCCCGCCCCCCGCATTTCCGACCACGCTGCGCTTCAAGCGCGGCGACGATTAATCAGGAGAACCGACATGGCGCTAAAGATTGTCCGTGAACTCTGCACGGCTTGCGGAGACTGCGAGCCATTATGCCCGACCCAGTCCATTTCGGCGTGGAAAGGCGTCTTCCGTATCGATGCCGGCACCTGTAGCGAGTGCGAGGGCGACGGCGAGCCTGGCGTACCGCAGTGTCTCGATGCCTGCATGGAAGAGGACTGCATCGTCCCGGCTTGAACCGCGTTTGGCGTGACAGGAACGTAGGATGGGTAGAGCGCAGCGAAACCCATCCTCCAGACTCCTGTGTCGGCAGATCCGAACCTGATCGGTTCGGTGCTGCAGATGATCTGCGAGTTTGGGTGGCGAGCGGATGGGTTTCGCTGTGCTCTACCCATCCTGCGGTTAGGCGATTTCCGCAAAACTCCATACCGTAGGTTGTGCTGACGATAGGAGGCACAACTTGCGCCGACGGTTGGTTGTGCCTCGCACGGCTCGGCACAACCTACGCCAATGGTATAAGGGTTCCCGGAATTCGCCTTAAGCTTTGGCGCGGTCGTGTTGTGCTCATCGCTCGCGGCCGGCTTCATTACGAATAGGTTGAGTCCACTCCGATGTCAAACGACACGCTTACCGACGATATCGCCCTGCGCATCGGCCTGGCCGCCCGCACCCTGCCCGATCCGGATCCGGCGCGCTTGATTCGCGTCCTCGCCGACGCCGTAGGCCTGCCCCCGACGGCAACCACGTTGGACGCCTTGCGGGTGAAGGATCTCAAGCAGGCCGCCGACGGCGAGCTGGCCGATCTCGATGCGGATCTGCTCAAGTCCATGCTGGCCATCCTCAAGGGCGAGACCGGTGAAGCGGCCGCCCCGGCTCCGCCGATCGAGCCCTATGCCGAGGGCGACATGCCGGGCTCGGTTCGGGTCGCCTGTGCATCGAACGGCGGAGATGAGCTCGACGGGCACTTCGGGGCTGCACGGCATTTCCTGGTCTACCAGGTGTCGGCGGACGAGGTCCGTCTGATCGATGTGCGCGAGGTCGACGAGTCCGGCACGGCCGAGGACAAGAATGGCCAACGCGCCGCACTGATCGCCGATTGTCAGGTGCTCTACGTAGCCTCAATCGGCGGACCGGCGGCGGCCAAGGTCGTAAAGGCCGATATCCACCCCATCAAGGACGCGGCCGGCGGGAGCGCGCGTGAGCGCATGATCGCCCTGCAGCGTATTCTCGGCGAGAAGGCACCGCCTTGGCTGGCCAAGGCAATGGGACAGGCGCCCGAGGAGCGCGTCCGGTTCATCCGATCGGAGGATGCGGCATGATCGCTGAGGATCGTCTCGACCAGATCACGGAGGTGGTGCGCCGCGCAGGTCTCAATGCGGAGACCATCGGCGCCTTGCGCGAGGCGTTCGCGGATGTCCACTTCACCCAGTGCAGCGATGACGACATCGGGGGCGGGAAGCCGGTGCGTAGCGCCGACGGCTTCAACCTCTACCTGGTGGATGGACGAGAACACTGTCTCGTCTTGACCGACGACCCGGCGAACGCGACCGGCGTCGTCCTTGCCCAGATCGAGGAGGAGGATTGACCGGCGCGATACCGGGCCGCATCCTCCTCGCATCATGTTGATCAGACTCGGGTTGGCAGGCAATGGGCAAGCGATCGGGCAAGTGCTGCAAGCGATACAAGACGGCCAAAGCCTGTAAGAAGTGTCCGCGCAAAGGGTCGAGATCCTAGCCGAAAGACACCCCGCAGCCCGGCCTCTCTCCATGCACGATGCCGAACGCACTCGTGCCGCGCCTACCCTGTCTCCTTCGGTGGTAAAATCCGCCCGCTCCGGGGCCGGACATCATCCTTGCCGGTAGTGATGCCGTCCAAACCGGAATCGATCCTCGCGACACGCGATACCGAGCGCAAGTGGGTTTTTCGGCCAGCAGGATGCGTCCCGCGCTCGTCGGGACAAGGCGCGCCGACGAGGCGTAGCGGTCACTCCAGCGAGGTGGCGCAACGCCCGCCCGGCGTGCGCGCGACCTGTAATGCGGCGAAAAACCCACGTGCGCTCGGTCTATTCATTTCGCCCGGCTTGGGCGATCAATCTGGCGGAGAAGCCCCATGAAATGCGCAATGTTGGTGACCGGCAACGGTCCGATCGTGATCGTCACCTCGTACGACTCACTCGAGAATCCCGACCTGCTCGATCGTCTGAAGGACAAAGGCATCCCGAAATTCCTGGCTTACGAGATACCGATGGAGCTGGCCCAAGAGCGTTACAAAGGTCATTTCGAGAAGGTCATGAACGGATTTACCGAGTCGGACAGCCTCCGGGTGCTCGACCACAACGGACATCGCGCCTTCAATCTCTTCACCTGGGCGGAGCTCGGCACACCCCTCGCCCATGAGAGCCCGCTCGACGACCTTTATCACCAGCACTGAGGCGATTTCCGGGACATCCGTATCCCGACTGCACATCCCCGCAAGACCGAAGGGGCGACTGTAGGGGCGGCTGTAGGGGCGGCTGTAGGGGCGGCTGTAGGGGCGACTTAAGTCGCCCCTACAGCCTGGTCGTTCCCTTCCGAAATCACCTGGTCAGCTCTCCCGCATCGGGCTCAGAGCAAGCTGTAGGTCACGGTCACCCCGGCCATGACGATAGCCATGATGCTCATCAGCTTGACCAGGATGTTCAGGCTCGGTCCGGAGGTATCCTTGAAGGGATCGCCGACGGTATCGCCAATCACGGATGCCCGGTGTGCGCGCGAGTTCTTGCCGCCGTGATAGCCGGACTCGATGTACTTCTTGGCGTTATCCCAAGCGCCGCCCGCATTGGAAAGAAAGACCGCAAGCACGAAGCCGCTCGCAAGCCCCCCCATCAGCAGCCCGATGACGCCCGCGACACCCAGCACCAGGCCCACCACGACGGGCGCGATGACCGCCAACAGGGCCGGCAGCACCATCTCGCGTTGCGCACCGACGGTGGAGATGGCGACACAGCGCTCGTAGTCCGGCTGCGACGTCCCCTGGAGGATGCCCGGATCTTCGCGAAACTGCCGGCGCACCTCTTCGACCATCATGATGGCCGCGCGCCCGACCGCCTGCACCGTCAAGCCACTGAAGACAAAGGCGACCATCGAGCCAATCAGCAGGCCCACGAGGACTGTCGGGTTGAGCAGGGTCACGTTGAAGAAGGTCATGAAATCGGTCAGGGTCGCCTGCGCCGTCGCGACGGTCGCGCCGTTGCCGAGCGTCAAGACCGTCTGCCCGACATTCACCAGCTCGATGCGGATCACCTCGATATAGGAGGCGATGAGTGCGAGTGCGGTCAGGGCGGCGGAGCCGATCGCGAACCCCTTGCCGGTCGCCGCCGTCGTGTTGCCGAGCGAATCCAGCGCATCGGTACGCGCCCGCACCTCGGCGCCCAGCCCGCTCATCTCGGCGTTGCCTCCGGCATTATCGGCGATCGGCCCATAGGCATCGCTGGCGAGCGTGATACCTAGCGTGGAGAGCATCCCGACCGCCGCGATGGCCACGCCGTAGAGGCCGAGGTTCATCTGGGTAAGATCGAACCCGGACGCGAAGAGGAAGGCCAACATGGTCCCCGTGCCGACCGCCAAGACCGGGATGGCGGTCGAAAGCATACCGACGCCAACACCCGCAATGATGAGGGTCGCCGGTCCGCCTTCGGCCTGGGCCGCGATCAGCCGGGTCGGCCCGTAGCTCGGCGAGGTGGAATACTCGGTCGAGCGGCCGACGATGATGCCCGTGACCAAGCCGGCCACCACCGCACCCCAGATCCCCCAGACGTTCGGGATGCCGAGCAGCAGCAGCAACCCTGCGGAGGCCACGACGATCATGAGCGCACTGGCGTTGATGCCACGCGAGAGCGATGCGAGCAGATCCTTTTGGGTCGCACCCTCCTTGGTCTTGACCAGATAAACCCCGACGATCGACAGCAGGATGCCGATGCCGGCAATGGCGATGGGGGCAACCACGGCCTTCATCTGAAGCGATGGGTCCAGGACATAGGCGGCTGCGCCCAATGCGGAGGCCGCGAGGATGGCACCGCAGTAGGACTCGAACAGATCCGCACCCATACCGGCGACGTCGCCCACGTTGTCCCCGACGTTATCCGCGATCACGGCCGGATTGCGTGGATCGTCCTCCGGGATGCCGGACTCGACCTTACCGACCAGGTCGGCACCTACATCCGCCGCCTTGGTGAAGATACCGCCGCCGACACGCGCGAACATGGCCTGCATCGAAGCACCCACGCCGAAGGTCAGGATGGTGGTGGTCACCAGCACCATGCGGACCCCTTCACCCGCCGCGCTGCCGGGAATCAGCAGGTCGGCCAGGATGAACCAGACAACGATGTTGCCGAGCCCGAGCCCGACCACAACGAGCCCCATGACGGCACCGCTTCGGAAGGCGATCTTCAGCGCATCCGGGAGCGAGGTGCGGGCGGCCGCGGCCGTACGCGTGGAGGCACGGGTCGCGGTCTGCATACCAAAATAGCCGGCGAGCGCCGAGAAAAAGCCTCCGAAGACGAAGGTGAAGGGCAGCCAGGGGTTCTGAACCTGGTAGTAGTAAGCGAGGACGCCGAAGACGATGGTCAGGACCGCAAACACCAAGAACATGATCTTGTACTGCTGGCGCAGATACGCCATGGCGCCATGGCGCACATGGTCGCCGATCTCCTGCATCAACGCGGTTCCCTGGTCCTGCCGGAGCATCTCCTTGAAAAACTTCCGGGCATAGATCATCGCCAACAGCGCGGCGATCGGTGCGATCCAAAAGACAGGCTCGTTCATGGGTATTCCAATGGACGTGGGAGGCCAAAAGGACCCGCCGCCGGAGATGCGTCGGGCAGAACCTGAGCTCAGGACTCAGGAGGACCGAGGACCGCGGATCACTCAAGCCCGGTTACCTGGGCCGAGCGCCACCAGCCCCGATGAAGATTCTCGAGCTCCTCGAGATCCGGGAAGCGGTAGAAGGCAAAGTCGGTCTGATCGCCGACGTAGAAGCCGCCTTGGACCATGCGGTAGAGCACGCCTTCCTTGACCTGCTTCAACACCAGCTTGCTCGGTTTGGTGTCGTTGTGTTTCAGCTCGTAGAGCACGTCGCGCAGATGGGCGAGGTTCGGATACGGAAGATCGTCGGCCGCACCATTCTCGGGATCGGTCGCGAGCGCGCCGAGGCGAAGCTCGGAGAACACGAGACGAGGCACATGGACCGTGTGCGACGGATCCGTGATGGCGTCGCAGAACTCGTGCGGCTCCGAGCGACTGGCGACCATCGGGGTGATGGGACAGAACTCTTGATAGAGATGCAGTCGACCGGCGGGCTCGGGGAGATAGACCGAGCGCGGCAGCTCAAGCGTTTTGCCGTCGTTCGTCACCAGATAGAGGCTACCGAGCGCGGAGACGGGGATACGCGACAAAACGCGATAGATCGAGAGATAGACCGAGCGTTTCGGGGCGCCGTCCGGCTGCGTAATGCAGCGCTCGTCCATCAGATGAAACGGAAAATCCTCGGAGCGAAACGCCGGGTCGACCTCGAAGAAGATCGCCTCGCCTTTGACATGAGCCTTGGAGCCGACCGCGTAGTAGCTGCCGAATGCCTCCGGCTCAAGCATCGACGCGATCAGTGCCTGCGGGATCAGTGAGAGATACAGATGCTTTTCAGCCATGCCGAGCCTCGCCTTGATGTGCCCGGATGTCCGACCGGACCCGGTGTTCCTCAATTATCACCATAAACGCAGGTAATGTGGAGCGCAGATCGGAGGCAGAGGTCGAGCGGACGGGCTAAGCGCACGGAGATGGATCGAAACCGCCGACAATGACATTCGGGAGAGCGAGGGATGTTCGAAGCGAGAATCGGGCGGGAATGCCGAGACGACTCGGGGACGGGTCGTCGGAGACAGGTCATGTAAGCTGGGGGTTGGATACATCCCTGTATCCAAGTCGACTCGAAGCTCGGCTTGGACGAGCCCCTTAGACGACTACATCATCCTCATTGCGCGGGAGCAGCCTGAGGCGCCATCGGGGCAGGCATTGCGCCGCCGTAAGGTGCGCCGTAACCGGGCGCGCCATAAGGGGCGCCGTAGCCAGGCGCGCCGTAGGGGGCACCGTAGCCGTAAGGCGCACCGTAGCCATAACCGTCGCCGTAGCCATAACCGCGACCATAGCCACGGCCCTGACCACGCCCGTAGGAACGGCCGCTCCCACTCATGTTCATGTTGAAGTCGCCGGTGCCGTCACCGAACATGTCGCCGAAGTTGTCCATCATACCGCTGCCGTAGCCGGGGCCGCCGCCATAGCCGCCGGGACCGCCGTAGCCCGGGCCACCCCACCAAGCGCTGGCCGAGAAGGAAGCACCGGCCAAAGCGACAACGGCTGCGAGCCCTGCAAACTTGATCGTTTTATTCATGTTCGTCCAACCTCTAATCAGGAAACGTTGAGCGCGGGCGTGCCCGCAATGGGGTCTCCGAAGCCGGGGATGCTGTTGTCTCCGGCTGCGGGCTTGATGTGGAGCCGGCGACCGAACCCTGTCGGGGTCGGACTGGGCTCCGAAATGAACCGTGTCTAGGCGCAAACAGCCGACCGGCGCGATTTGCCGTGTTGCACAAATCCGAGCAGAAAGGGAGGTTGCGGGCTTGACGGCCCATCGGAGTAACGGCTGACCCTGCGAAGAAGCCGGGCCGCTCATTACCGGTAGAAGCGGATCGAGTATAGGGGTCGATGGCGTGCGGACGCAACGTATTAAACGGCACCGAGCAGGTCGACCGTGCCTTGATCCAAGTCCGCCGGACGATACCGGCGAGCCCTTTCTTGAACGAACGCAAGACGCTACCGCGGACGCCTTCGAGCTGAAACAGGAGCTTCCATCACGAAGAGGACTCATCTCACAACCGGCAACCCGACATGATTCCGAGCGACAAACCTTATTTATTACGTTGGTTAGAGTGGCGTCCGTCCGGAAGGATGGCCGCGTTCGTAGTGCGGCCATAGCCGCACTTGGCGCAGAGCGCCGCGGGGCTTGCGTGACACCGCGGAGTGATGTCACGAGTCCTTGAAAGATCGGGTGGTCGACCTCGCTGACGGGGCCGGAAGAAGCATGATCGATGCGCTGCGGATTCGCCCGAATCCATTGCTCGGGAGTCCTGCTTCGGCCCACGGATGCGGACGTCCGCGCACCGTCGTCGCCTCGCATCCGGAGAGTCCTCGGCGCCGCCCCGGTCGCGGGCAAGCTCAGACGGGGACCGGAAGTGCGAGCTCCTTCCACAGCCGCAGCGTCGGACCCGATTGGTTCATCGTATAGAAGTGCAGACCCGGCGCACCACCGTCGATCAGGCGGCGACAGAGGTTGAGGATGACCTCGTGCCCGAACGCACGCAGACTTCCCACGTCGTCGCCGTAGGCTTCGAGTCGGCGCCGGACCCAACGTGGGATCTCGGCGCCGCAGGCGTCGGAGAAGCGCGCGAGCTGCGTGAAGTTGGTGATGGGCATGATGCCGGGGATGACCGGCAGGGTGACGCCGACCCGACTGCAACTTTCGACGAAGGCAAAGTAGGCATCCGGGTTGTAGAAATACTGGGTGATGGCGGCATCCGCGCCGGCCTCGACCTTGCGCTTGAAGTTGGCGAGATCGCGCTCGGGGCTGCCGGATTGCGGGTGATACTCGGGATAGGCCGCGACCTCGATCTTGAAGGTATCTCCGAATTCGTCGCGGATAAAGGTGACGAGCTCGTTGGCATAACGGAAATCACCACCGGTGCCTCCGCCCATGCCGGACGGAAGATCCCCTCGCAAGGCCACCAGACGTCGGATCCCCTGCTCGCGGTAACGACCAACGATCTCGCGGATCTCGGCCCGTGCCGAGCCTACACAGGCAATGTGCGGGGCGGTCTCGATGTCGTGCCCACGCAGCCAGTCGACGGTCTCGAATGTGCGGTCGCGCGTCGACCCTCCGGCGCCGTAGGTTACCGAGAAGTAGCCCGGCGAGACGCTGTTGAGCTGCGCGATCTCGAGCTTGAGCTTCTCCATCCCCTCCGGGGTCTTGGGCGGGAAAAGCTCGACGCTGTAGGTCGGGGTTTGGTGTGATTGGAGCGGCATGGCTTTAGAGCCTCCAGCCTCCGGCCTCCAGCCTCCAGCGCGGCGCTCGACACGCGATCAGTGGCTTCGATCCGGCGGCGAATGGGTTGAGATGGGCGGCGGCGCGGCAGGCATCGAACGCCAACCGGCCGATCCGCGCAGAGGGAGCGGAACGCCCGATACAGGCGTGCCCACGGCGAGCGGTGTCACGAGCAGATCCAGGCATCGCCGACAGGCACCATTGCCGTCTTCGATCCACCGGGCATGAACCCTAGGCGGCTGAAGCCGACGCGATCCAAGCCCCTTCTTCAGAGACTTAGGCGAATTCCGGAAACCTTCACGCCAAGGGCGTAGGTTGTGCCGAGCCGTGCGAGGCACAACCAACCGTAGGCGCAAGTTGTGCCTCCTATCGTCAGCACAACCTACGGGTATGGAAGTTTGCAGAAATCGCTTTAAACCGCGCCAGTTCCAACGCCCAGAAGTGCCAGCGAGATCGCGAAACCCGCAAACCTCGCAGGATCGCGACGGGCGCGGTTCAATACCTGTAGTTCTCGGCCTTGTAGGGCCCCTCGACCGCCACGCCGATATAGTCGGCCTGCGCCTTCGACAGGGTCGTCAGCTTCGCGCCGATCTTACCCAGATGCAGACGTGCGACGTCCTCGTCGAGATGCTTGGGCAGCACATAGACGCCGACCGGATACTCCTCGGGCTTGGTGAAGATCTCGATCTGAGCCAGCACCTGATTAGTGAAGCTCGCGGACATCACGAAGCTCGGATGCCCGGTCGCACAACCCAGGTTGACCAGCCGTCCTTCGGCCAGCAGGGTGATGCGATGCCCGTCCGGGAAGATGATCTGATCGACCTGCGGCTTGATGTTGACCCACTCATATTGCTTGAGCGCGTAGACCTGGATCTCGTTGTCGAAGTGACCGATGTTGCAGACGATCGCCTGGTCCTTCATGGCGGCCATGTGATCGTGGGTGATGATGTCGGTATTGCCGGTGGCGCTGACGAAGATGTCGACCATCCCGGCCACGTCCTCGATCGTGACGACGCGATACCCCTCCATCGCCGCCTGAAGTGCACAGATGGGATCGACCTCGGTGATCCAGACCGTCGCACCCAGCCCGCGCAGCGATGCCGCGGAGCCCTTGCCGACGTCGCCGAAACCGCAAACCAAAGCGATCTTGCCGGCGATCATGACATCGGTCGCGCGCTTGATGGCGTCGACCAGCGACTCACGACAGCCATAAAGATTGTCGAACTTCGACTTGGTGACCGAGTCGTTGACGTTCATCGCCGGGAACAGCAGCTGCCCGTCACGATGCATTTGATACAGACGCTTAACACCGGTGGTCGTTTCCTCGGTCACGCCGCGGATACCCTCGGCAATACCGTGCCAATGCTTGGGGTTGCGCGCAAAGGTGCGCGCGAGCAGACCCAGGATGGACTGCCACTCCTCGTTGTCGTCGGCCTTGGGTGCAGGGATGGCCCCGGCCTTCTCGTACTCCACACCCTTGTGCACGATCAGTGTGGCATCGCCGCCGTCGTCCAAGATCATGTTCGGGCCGCCGCCGTCGGGCCAGTTCAGGACCTGCTCGGTGCACCACCAATACTCATCCAGCGTCTCACCCTTCCAGGCAAAGACCGGGATCCCGGCCGCGGCGATCGCGGCGGCCGCGTGATCCTGTGTCGAGAAGATGTTGCAGGAGCACCAGCGGATCTCGGCACCGAGCGCGACCAGCGTCTCGATCAGCACGGCGGTCTGGATGGTCATGTGCAGACTGCCGGTGATGCGCGCTCCGGCAAGGGGCTTGCTCGTGCCAAACTGCTCGCGCAGGGCCATCAGGCCCGGCATCTCGGTCTCGGCGATATCCATCTCTTTGCGACCGAAATCGGCCAGGGAGATGTCGGCAACTTTGTAGTCGGTAAACTCACTCATGGTTATCAGTTCCTGATCAAACGTGAGTGAGCGCCGTTGTCGTGTCGACCCCGCCACCGAGCCTGGCCAGGGCTCCGAAGGCCCGGGTCGCAACGCTCCTCGGCAGCGAGGTGTTTTGTTAAGGGTTCGGGGTTCGGGGTTCGGCATTGAGGTTACTTGACCCTGCTCCCTAAACGCTAATCCCTGCACCCCTAACCCTGCACCCCGAACCCTAATCCCTGCACCCTGCACCCTGCACCCTGCACCCTGCACCCTGCACCCTGCACCCCGAACCCTAATCCCTGCACCCTGCACCCCGAACCCTGCACCCCGAACCCTGAACCCTCTTTAAATCCCCGCCGCCTCCCGCAGCATCTCGGCCTTGTCCGTTCGCTCCCAGGTAAAGCCCGGCTCCGAACGCCCGAAGTGTCCGTAGGCCGCCGTGTCGCGGTACTTGATCAGGTCGCGGTTGGTAAGGTCCAACATCCGGGTAATGCCGTAGGGGCGCAGATCGAAGTGCGCGCGGATCAACTCGATGATGCGATGCTCGCTGATGCTTGCAGTGCCGAAGGTATCGATCGACAGAGACGTCGGCTCGGCGACGCCGATCGCATAGGACACCTGAACCTCGCACTTCTCGGCAAGACCCGCAGCGACGATGTTCTTGGCGACGTAACGACCGGCGTACGCGGCAGAGCGGTCGACCTTCGAGGGATCCTTGCCGGAGAAGGCGCCTCCGCCGTGGCGAGCCATGCCGCCGTAGGTGTCGACAATGATTTTGCGTCCGGTCAGGCCGCAGTCACCGACCGGGCCGCCGATGATGAACTGGCCGGTCGGGTTGATGTGGTATTTGGTGGCGCCGGTCATCCAACCGGTGCCACCGAGCACGGGCTTGATGATCTCCTCCATCACCGCCTCGTGCAGCACGCCTTGGGTAACCTCCGGGCTGTGCTGGGTCGAGAGCACCACGGCCTCCACGGCAGCCGGCTTCCCGTCGAGATAACGGAAGGTGACCTGCGATTTTGCGTCCGGACGCAGCCAGGGCAAGGTACCGTTCTTGCGGACCTCGGCCTGACGCTTGACCAGGCGGTGCGCATAGTCGATCGCCGCCGGCATGAGCTGGTCGGTCTCGTTCGTGGCGTAGCCGAACATCATGCCTTGGTCGCCCGCGCCCTGGGACTCCTCGCTCTCGCGGTCGACGCCTTGATTGATATCCTTGGATTGCTCGCCGAGCGCAACCAGCACACCGCAGGTTTGCCCGTCGAAACCGACCTCGGAGCCGTTGTAGCCAATGTCGGTGACGACCTTGCGCACGACGCTCTCGTAGTCGATCTTGAGGTTATCGTCCGTGAGCGTGATCTCGCCGGCCAGCACCACGAACCCGGTCTTGACCAGCGTCTCGCAAGCGACGCGCGCCTTGGCGTGATTCGGATCGCGACGGAAGATCTCGTCGAGCACGGCGTCGGAGATCTGGTCCGCCATCTTGTCCGGGTGGCCCTCGGAGACGGATTCGGAGGTGAAGATATAGTCCTTACTCATAGGTCGATGGCCTGCCTTTTGCCCCAAGAGGTGCGTGTCTGGATCCGATATGATAGCGATTCGACGCGAAACCGCAAAATCGACCCGCGGGTTGAAGGCGGGTTGCGCGTCCGCGCGCTGCTCGGGCGGCGCATCGCAGCAAAGGATTTTGAAACCGGCCACCTTCCGGTAACATGCGGGCACTTCCGAACCGACCTAAGCGTTTACTCGGAGATCTCTGATGGCATCGGTTGAAACCCCCGTTTGCGACTTCGGGCGCGCCGCCCCGGATTTCGCCCTCCCCGGCACCGACGGCAAGATCTGGACGCGCGACGCTTGCGCAGGCGAGCGCGGCTTGCTCGTCATGTTCATCTGCAACCACTGCCCTTACGTGAAGGCGGTGCGCGAGCGCATCGTTCGGGATGCAGGCGACCTGATGGCCATCGGCATCGGCTGCGTCGCCGTCATGTCCAACGACACCCGTGATTATCCGGAAGACTCCTTCGAGAACATGCAACGGATCGCCGAGGCGCTGAGCTTCCCCTTCCCCTATCTGCTCGACGACGCCCAAGCGGCCGCCAAGGCGTACGGCGCGGTCTGCACGCCCGACTTTTTCGGCTACAACACGGCGCTTGCGCTCCAGTACCGCGGACGCCTCGATGCCAGCCGCAAGGAGACGGCCCCGGAAGGCACTGCACGCGACCTCTACACGGCGATGTCGCAGGTCGCACGCACCGGCGAGGGTCCGGCGGAACAGATCCCGAGCGTCGGTTGCTCCATCAAGTGGAAGACGGCGTGATCGCTGACCGAGCGTCGCGTCGAGAAAATACCATCGAAAATCCTGGTCATTTCCTCGCGCAATTCTTAATATTAGGAACTGATAACTTCCTTTTTGACGGTATAAGTTTGTTTTGATTTGCCGTTCGACGCTCTTCGTCCACAATGACCGACCTTCGCAGGGGTTTCGATCCGGCCAACGCGTTGGCACACGCGAGGCGTCGCCGTGATCGCTTCGGCCGCTATCCTTGCACACTGCATTCCGACGCCGTGCCATCTTCCGTCATGCGCTCGACGCCGATCGAATCGGCGTTTGCGATACGCGGCACGCTCGACCGATTGACCATTGCTTCAGAACTTAGGAGGGACTGATGTCCTCACGTAAAGATCTTGCCAATGCCGTACGAGCGCTCGCGATGGATGCGGTCCAAAAAGCCAATTCGGGTCACCCGGGCGCGCCGATGGGCATGGCCGATATCGCCGAGGTGCTCTGGAACGACTTCATGACGCACAATCCGTCGAACCCGAGCTGGCCCGACCGGGACCGCTTCGTGTTGTCGAACGGGCACGGCTCGATGCTGATCTACGCCCTACTTCACCTCACGGGGTATGAGCTCGGCATCGAGGATATCAAGCAGTTCCGTCAACTTCACTCCCGGACCCCCGGACATCCCGAATACGGCTATGCCCCAGGCGTGGAAACCACCACTGGCCCGCTCGGTCAGGGCATCACCAATGCCGTCGGCATGGCCCTGGCGGAGAAGGCGCTGGCCGCGCAGTTCAACAAGCCCGGCCACGACATCGTCGACCATTTCACCTATGTCTTCCTCGGCGACGGCTGCCTGATGGAAGGCATCTCGCACGAGGCATGCTCCCTGGCCGGCGCCCTGGGCCTGGGCAAGCTGATCGCGGTCTACGACGACAACAACATCTCGATCGACGGCGAGGTCCGCGGTCACGGCGACACCCCGGCCTGGTTCCTCGACAACACGCCTAAGCGCTTCGAAGCCTATGGCTGGCATGTCATCCCCAAGGTCGACGGGCATGACCCGGAGGCCGTGAAGGCCGCCATCGAGGCCGCCCGCGAGATCACCGACCGCCCGAGCCTGATCTGCTGCCAGACCATCATCGGTTACGGCTCTCCGAATAAGCAGGGCAAGGAAGAATGCCACGGCGCGGCGCTCGGCGAGGATGAGATTGCCTTGACCCGCGAGGCGCTGGGCTGGAACCATCCGCCCTTCGTGATCCCGGACGCCGTCTATCAGGGCTGGGACGCCAAGGAGCGCGGCGCCGCGGCCGAGTCTGCGTGGAACGACCGTTTTGCTGCTTACGCCGCGAAATTCCCGACCGAGGCCGCCGAGCTCAAGCGCCGCATGGCCGGTGATCTGCCGAGCGACTGGGCCGCACAGTCGGATGCCTTCATCGCCGCCGTCGTGGAGAAGGGCGAGACGATCGCCTCGCGCAAGGCCTCGCAGAACGCCCTGAACGGCTTCGGCCCGCTGCTGCCGGAGCTGCTCGGCGGCTCGGCGGACCTCGCCGGCTCCAATCTGACCCTGTGGAAGGGCTGCAAGGGCATCGGCAAGGGCGACGCGCCAGGCAACTATGTCTACTACGGCGTGCGCGAATTCGGCATGTCGGCCATCATGAACGGCATCGCACTGCACGGCGGATTCGTGCCCTACGGCGCCACCTTCCTGATGTTCTCCGAGTACGCCCGCAATGCGTTGCGCATGGCGGCGCTGATGAAGATCCAGTCGATCTTCGTCTACACCCACGACTCCATCGGCCTTGGCGAGGACGGCCCGACCCACCAGCCGGTCGAGCAGATCCCGACGCTGCGCATGATCCCGAACATGAGCGTCTGGCGCCCCTGCGACGCGGTCGAATCCGCCGTGTCCTGGAAGCTGGCGATCGAGCGGCGGACCGGCCCGAGCTGCCTGATCTTCTCGCGGCAAAACCTCGCGCACATGAGCCGCACGCCAGAGCAGATCGCCGCCATTGCGCGCGGCGCCTATGTCCTGCGCGACTGTGACGGCACCCCGGATGCGATCATCATCGCCACGGGCTCCGAGGTCGAGCTGGCCATGAAGGCCGCCGAGGCGATGTCGGACAAAGCGGTCCGCGTGGTGTCGATGCCGTCGACCGACGCCTTCGACGCGCAGGATGCCGCCTATCGAGAGTCTGTTTTGCCCAAGGCTGTCACCGCGCGGGTCGCGGTCGAGGCAGCGGTCACGGACGGCTGGTGGAAGTATGTCGGTCACCAAGGCGCAATCCTCGGTGTCGACCGGTTCGGTGAATCGGCGCCTGCCGGCCCGCTCTTCAAGGAGTTCGGGTTCACGGTCGAGAATCTGGTCGCCAAGGTCCGGGGCGTGCTCTGATTTGACCGGCTGTCTCGCGCATGGGCCGCCTGACGATCACTCGTCCGGCGGCCAGCGCTGCGCCATCTCAGCCGGTCGGCGCAGCAGTCCGCACGCCGATCACGCGTTTGTTTTGGGCTCGCGCCTTGGGTCTCCCGACCATCCGGCGTCGGGAAACCGAGGATCGAGCACCGAAGGTTTTTTCGTTAAGAGGAGTTTCTATCAATGACACTTAAAGTCGGCATCAATGGTTTCGGTCGTATCGGTCGTATGGCGTTTCGCGCAATCGCGAAGGATTTCCCCGGAATCGAGGTCGTCGCCATCAACGACCTGCTCGACCCCGAGTATCTGGCCTACATGCTGAAATACGACTCCGTCCATGGCAATTTCAAAGGCGACATTGCCGTCGACGGCAACACCATGATCGTCAATGGCAAGAGCATCCGTCTGACCGCCGAGCGCGATCCGGCCAACCTGAAGTGGGGCGAGGTCGGCGCCGAGCTGGTGATCGAATGCACCGGCTTCTTCCTCGACGACGCCTCCTGCCGCAAGCACATCGAGGCAGGCGCCAAGAAGGTCGTGCAAAGCGCGCCCTCCAAGGACGCGACCCCGATGTTCGTCTACGGCGTCAACCACAAGACCTACGCCGGTCAGGAGATCATCTCCGCCGCGTCCTGCACCACCAACTGTTTGGCGCCGGTCGCCAAGGTGCTGCACGACAACTGGGGCATCAAGCGCGGTCTGATGACCACGGTGCACGCCGCCACCGCGACCCAGAAGACGGTCGACGGCCCCTCCATGAAGGACTGGCGCGGCGGTCGCGGCATCCTGGAGAACATCATCCCGTCATCCACCGGCGCCGCCAAAGCGGCCGGCAAGGTGCTGCCCGAGCTCAACGGCAAGCTGACCGGCATGGCCTTCCGCGTGCCGACCTCCGACGTCTCCGTGGTCGACCTGACCGTCGAGCTGACCAAAGAGGCCACGTATGCGGACATCTGCGCGGCCATGAAGAAGGCGTCCGAGTCCGGCGATCTGGCCGGCGTGCTGGGCTACACCGATGAGAAGGTGGTCTCCACCGATTTCCGCGGCTGCCCCACGCCCTCGGTCTTCGACTCCGAAGCCGGTATCGCGCTGGACCCGACCTTCGTGAAGGTCGTCGCCTGGTACGACAACGAGTACGGCTACACCTGCAACATGTTGCGCATGGTGGAGCACGTTTCGAAGTAGTCCGAGGACGCGCTCGCGAGGCGTGATGATGTCGGGAGCGCGGGCGTTTCGCCCGCGCGACCCTGCTCAATGATCGGTGATTGACCCAAGCGAGCCGAGGAGGCACGACCCAAAGGAGCTCAAGCGTCGATACGTGATTGACGACGAGAATCGCAAGGTGGCCGTACAGATCGACGAGAGTTTTCAGGCAAGGCACACCTTGGTCCTGAACGCTTTCCATCTCATTCAATACAGAGGCTTCACCATGTCTTTCATCAAGCTCACCGATCTTGATCTCGCCGGGAAGCGGGTGCTGATCCGCTCCGACCTCAATGTCCCGGTCAAGGGCGGCAAGGTCACCTCCGATGCGCGCATCACCGCCTCCATGCCGACCTTCGAGCATTGTATGAAGGCCGGTGCCAAAGTGATGGTGATGTCGCACCTGGGTCGCCCCGAGGAAGGCGTCTTCTCCGAAGCCGACTCGCTCAAGCCCGTCGCGGATGCCATGAGTGCGAAGCTCGGCCGCGAGGTGCGGGTGGTGCGTGATTATCTCGACCAGACCCCCGAGGTCGCCGACGGCGAGCTGGTGCTGCTGGAGAACGTCCGCTTCAACAAGGGTGAAGGCAAGGACAACGCAGACTTGGCCAAGCAGTACGCCGCGCTCTGCGACGTCTTCGTCATGGACGCCTTCGGCACCGCCCATCGCGCCCAGGCCTCCACGCACGGTGTCGGCCAACAGGCGCCGGTCGCCTGCGCGGGACTGCTGCTCGCCGAGGAGCTCGACGCGCTCCAGAAGGCACTCGCCGCACCGGCGCGCCCGATGGTCGCCATCGTCGGCGGCTCCAAGGTCTCGACCAAGCTGACCGTTCTGGAGGCCCTGTCTGAAAAGGTCGATCAGCTCGTGGTCGGCGGCGGCATCGCCAACACCTTCCTCGCGGCAGCCGGGTATCCGGTCGGCAAATCGCTGTGCGAGCATGACCTGATCCCCACCGCCAAGGCACTGATGGAGAAGATGACGGCGCGCGGCGCGAGCATTCCGATCGCGGTCGACGTGGTCTGCGGCAAGAAGTTCGACGAGAACGAGCCGGCGGTCACCAAGGACGTCGCGGATGTCACCGAAGAAGACATGATCTTCGATATCGGCCCGAAATCGGCGCAGGAGCTTGCTGATGTCATCGCCAAGGCCGGAACCATTGTCTGGAACGGCCCGGTCGGCGTGTTCGAGTTCGATCAGTTCGGGAGCGGCACCAAGACGGTCTCCATGGCCATCGCGGAGGCGCCGGGCTTCAGCCTGGCCGGCGGCGGCGACACCATTGCGGCCATCCAAAAGTACGACATCTACGACAAGGTCTCCTATATCTCAACCGCCGGAGGCGCCTTCCTGGAGTACCTGGAAGGCAAGACGCTTCCTGCGGTAGCCATGCTCGAGGCCCGGGCGAAGGACTGATCAGCGCAACCCGCCACCGGCCCCGGCGCCCAGCCTCCGGCGATTCGCTCGGCGGCCTGGGCTGAAGGCCGGAGGCGGGAGGCCAGAGGCAACACATGCCAAGACGCACGAAGATCGTCGCCACACTCGGCCCCGCAACCGACCCGGTCTCGGTGATGGACGAGATCATCGCGGCCGGGGTGGATGTCGTTCGCCTCAACCTGTCCCATGATACCCACGACCGACATCGCGAGCGTGCAGCCCGGATCCGAGAGCGCGCCGCCGCCGCCGGACGCGAGATCGCGCTTCTCATGGATCTGCAGGGACCCAAGATCCGCATCGGCAAGTTCGCCGACGGCCCGATTCTGCTGGTGCGGGGCGATGCCTTCGCCATCGACGCCGACTGCCCTCTGGATGCCGGTGACCGCAATCGGGTCGGGACCACCTACCCCGAGCTGGTCGAGGATGTCCGTCACGGCGACACGCTCCTGCTCGATGACGGCGCGATCGAGCTGTGGGTGGAAGCGGTCGACGGCGGGCGAATCAACTGTAAGGTGGTCGTCGGCGGCGCGCTATCCAACAACAAGGGCATCAACAAGAAAGGCGGCGGCCTGTCGGCCCCGGCGCTCACCGAGAAGGACCAGGACGACATCCGTTTCGCGGCCGAGATCGATGCCGACTATCTGGCGGTATCTTTCGTGCGCAACGGCGATGATGTCCGGCTGGCCCGAGAGCTCTTCTACGAGGCCGGCGGTCACGGCGGCATCGTCGCCAAGATCGAGCGCGCCGAGTCACTCCGTGCGATCGACGACATCATCAACGCGGCAGACGTCATCATGGTCGCGCGTGGAGACCTGGGTGTGGAGATCGGCGACGCGGAGCTGCCGGCTGCTCAGAAGAATCTGATCAACCGCGCTCGCGAGCTGAACAGCGTGGTCATCACCGCGACCCAGATGATGCAGTCCATGATCGAAAACCCCATCCCGACGCGGGCCGAGGTCTTCGATGTCGCCAATGCCGTCCTCGACGGCACGGATGCGGTCATGCTCTCGGCCGAGAGCTCGATCGGGAAAAACCCGGCCAAGGTGGTCGAGGCGTTGGACCGCATCTGTCTCGAGGCGGAAAAGCATGTTACGCGCTCGGGTCACCGCATCGATTCGGTCTTCGGCCGAGTCGACGAGGCCATCGCCATGGCCGCCATGTACACGGCCAATCACCTGGGCGTGAAGGCGATCGCCGCCTTGACCGAGACCGGCTCTACGGTGAAATGGATGTCGCGCATCCGCTCCGGGATCCCGATCTACGCCATCACCCGATCTGCTCCAACCCGGCGAAAAGTCCGGGTTCTCCGCGGTGTCTATCCGGTAAGCTTCGATGTGGCCAGCACGGACATCCACGAGGTGAATCGCGAGGTGATCGAGGAGCTGATGCGCCGCGGGACGGTCCGCGACGGTGACCTGGTGATCATCACCAAGGGCGATCGCTCGGGAGTCGAAGGCCAAACGAATATCTTGAAAATCATGCGGGTCGGCGAGCACAAGCTCCTGACGAAAGACTGAGCCAGCGATCCTTGCTGCTTGCCTGCCCGTTTTTAGCTGTCAGTCCGATACGAGGAGAACCCACATGGCCCTGATTTCGCTGCGTCAATTGCTCGACCATGCCGCCGAGCACCAGTACGGCGTCCCCGCCTACAACGTCAACAATCTGGAGCAGATGCGCGCCATCATGGAGGCCGCCGACGAGACGGATTCCCCCGTGATCGTGCAGGCGTCCGCCGGTGCGCGCAAATATGCCGGCGCACCCTTCCTGCGCCACCTGATCCTAGCCGCCATCGAAGAATGGCCGCACATCCCGGTGTGCATGCATCAGGACCACGGCACCTCGGCGGCCGTCTGTCAGCGCTCCATCCAGCTCGGCTTCTCGTCCGTGATGATGGACGGCTCCCTCGGCGAAGACGGCAAGACCCCGACCTCCTATGAGTACAACGTTGACGTGACCCGTCGCGTCGTCGAGATGGCCCATGCCTGCGGCGTCTCGGTCGAAGGCGAGCTGGGTTGCTTGGGCTCGCTCGAGACCGGACAAGCCGGCGAGGAAGACGGCATCGGCGCCGAGGGCACGCTTGATCACAGCCAGCTCCTGACCGATCCGGAAGAGGCCGCCGACTTCGTCAAGAAGACCGGTGTGGACGCGCTCGCCATCGCCATCGGTACCTCGCACGGCGCCTACAAGTTCACCCGTCCGCCCACCGGCGACATCCTGGCCATCGAGCGCGTGCGCGAGATCCACAAGCGGATCCCCAACACCCATCTGGTGATGCACGGCTCCTCCTCCGTCCCGCAGGACTGGTTGGCTATCATCAACCAGTACGGCGGCGACATGGGCGAGACCTACGGCGTGCCGGTCGAGGAGATCGTCGAGGGCATCAAGAACGGCGTGCGTAAGGTCAACATCGACACCGACCTGCGCATGTCCTCCACCGGCGCCATCCGCAAGTTCCTGGCCGAAAACCCGAAGGAATTCGATCCGCGCAAGTACTTCATCGCCGCCACCAAGGCCATGAAGGGTATCTGCAAAGCCCGCTACGAGTCTTTCGGCACCGCCGGCAATGCCAGCAAGATCACGCCGATGTCCCTTGAGGCCATGACCGACCTCTATGCCAAGGGCGCGCTCGAGCCTAAGGTCAACTAAACCGCGTTTTCGTGTGACGTCTGCTGTTGTCGCTTGAGGCTTGATCTCGGGGCATCCATGAATGTCCAAGCTGACGCGGTTTAGGATGACAAACGCAACGGCTGATTGAAAATAGCGTTTGTCACTTCGGACAGGGCTTAGGTAGGCGCCAATCCGGGGGTATGGAAGAGCACAAGGGGCGCCTTCGGCGCCCCTTTTTTATTGTGCGCCGCGCAGTCGCGAGGCCAGCATTTAGTGGCTAGTGCAGCACGGCAGATGTGTCGACACCGTTCGTTGTCGTTGTCGTTGTCGTTGTCGTTGTCGTTGTCTTCATCGACCATCGATACGATTACGACAACGAGGCATTGATCATCGTTTCGGCCACATCGGCCCTAACTAGGTCGCCGACCGCGACCGCCCGGGTACGCCGGATTCATCCGGCACCCGGGGACGGGCGACTTCAGTCGCCCGAGCGCGCCAGCGCGGCGGACTGAAGTCCGCCTCCCCGGGAGCCGACTGAAGTCGGCGTACCCGGGGGTGCGGCCGAAATCTTGCGTCCGGTCGTGGAACCCAAGAGGCCTGGACGAAAGGATGACCAAGGCCGACAACGAACATCATCTTGGACGGTCTCGGAATCTCTGCACCGCTCCACTAGTAGCTGATAGCTGATAGCTGACGGCTGACGAGCAATCGCCCGGCCCCTCCACCCACACGGAGACCGCATTGACCACCAACACCAAATTCCCCTGCCCCTGCTGCGGCTACCGTGTCCATGATCGCGAACCCGGCTTTCATGAGGTGTGCCCGATCTGCGGCTGGGAGGACGATCTAACCCAATTGCGCTTCGCCCGGATGCCGGGCAGCAGCAACACTGTGAGCCTAGAAGAGGCTCAACAGAATTTCCGCGATTACGGCGCATCCGAGCGCCGCAGCATCGGCAACACGCGCACTCCGGTCGATGGCGAGACACTCGACGAGGGCTGGCGACCCATTGATCCGTCACGCGACAACATCGAGCAACCCATGAGGGGAACCTCATACGCCGACTCCTATCCCTGGCCGGACACCACGGTGCTCTATTACTGGCGCATGAGCTATTGGCGTCGGGTGGTGGGGTGATGAAGCGGCTACGGATCCCCTGCACTTACCCTAAAGCGGGACGCGTGACTGAGATGACCCATCGCGTCCTGATCCTGTTTTTGACGACTCTCCTGCTCGTCAGCTGCGGCCGTACGCCCGAGCTCCCACGGTTACCGAGCGACGCGGTCATCCTGGCCTTCGGCGACAGCCTCACGCGCGGTACCGGGGCCGGCAACGGCGAAGGTTTCGCGGAGGTCCTAGCGGTGCTGAGCGGCCGTGAGGTCGTGAATGCCGGCGTGCCGGGGGAGGAAAGCGACGCCGGTCTCGCTCGACTTCCGGAGGTGCTTGACGCCGTACAACCGGACCTGGTCATCCTCGGTCACGGGGGCAACGACATGCTGCGCCGACGCGACCTGGAGCAGACCAAGGCCAATGTTAGGCAGATGGTCATGCTTGCGCGTGGTCATGGTGCATCGGTCGTGTTGCTCGGCATTCCGAAGCCGGGGTTGTTTCTCGGTACCCATCCGCTCTATCGGGAGCTGGCGGACGAGATCGAGGTCCCGCTCGAGGAGAAGGTGCTGGCAGATGTCCTCGCCGACCGTGACTTGAAGGCCGATCAAATCCATCCGAACGCGGCCGGTTATCGGCAAGTCGCCGAGGCGGTTCACCTGCTCTTGATGGACGCCGGAGCGCTTTGAGTCTAGGCCGCTCGGCCCGCCGCCTCCGGCTAAGGCGCGAGTCTCTCGATCCCCCAGGATCCCTCGCCTTCGCGGGTGTAGAGGAAACGGTCGTGCAACCGACTCTCGCGCCCCTGCCAGAATTCGATCCGGCTCGGAACGATGCGATAGCCACCCCAGAAATCCGGCAACGGGATCTCGCCGTGCGCGAACCGCTGCTTCATCTCCGCGACCTTGGCCTCGAGCAGCGACCGCGAGGTGATCACCTGACTCTGCGGTGACGACCAGGCGCCGATCTGGCTGCCACGCGGCCGGGTGGCGAAGTAACGCAGCGATTCCGCGGTCGGGATGCGTTCGGCGCGTCCCGTGATCTGGACCTGCCGCGCCAGCGCAACCCAGGGAAAGAGTGCGGCGACATGCGGGTTGCGGTCGATTTGCCGGGCCTTGCGGCTTTCGAAGTTGGTGAAAAAAACGAACCCCTCGCGGTCGAAGAGCTTGAGCAACACGGTGCGGACGTAGGGCTGACCGCCCTCGTCCACCGTGCACAGGCTCATGGCGTTGGGCTCAGGCAGCGCCGTCTCGATCGCGGCGGTGTACCACTGCTCGAACAAGCGGATCGGATCCGGATCGAGACTGCCCCGCGAGAGGCCCTGCTCCATCGCGTCTATCCTGAAGGCGTCAGCGTTCATTGAAAATCATCAAAAACAATAAATAAAATTAGGATAATTGCCTCGCCAAATGGTCGAAGCCCCGGTAGTTTCCCGTTTCAAGACCGAGTAGGACGGTCAAACATCTGCGATCCTGAAGGGCCCACCACTGAAACCCGACAGGACGACCCTGTAAGGCAAGGTCGAGCAGATCGGTTTAAAGACTCAATGGGAGCACCACCATGACCCGCCAAGAACAGATCCAAGCCCTGAAGAAAGACTGGGCCGAAAACCCCCGTTGGACCGACGTGACCCGCGGCTACTCCGCCGAAGATGTGGTGCGTCTGCGCGGCTCGGTTCAGCCCGAGCAGACCTATGCCAAGCGCGGTGCCGAGAAGCTGTGGAAGCTGGTTCACGGTGAGGCGAAGAAGGGCTATGTCAACTGCATGGGCGCCCTCACGGGCGGTCAGGCGATGCAGCAGGCCAAGGCCGGGATCGAGGCGATCTATCTCTCCGGCTGGCAGGTCGCCGCGGACGGCAACACCTCCGAGACCATGTATCCGGATCAGTCACTCTACGCCTACGACTCTGTACCCACCATGGTGCGGCGCATCAACAACGCCTTCAAGCGCGCCGACGAGATCCAATGGTCCAAGGGAATCGAGTCGGGTGACGCGGGCTCTATCGACTACTTCCTGCCGATCGTGGCGGATGCCGAGGCCGGCTTCGGCGGCGTGCTCAACGCCTTCGAGCTGATGAAGAACATGATCGCCGCGGGCGCCTCCGGCGTACATTTCGAGGACCAGCTCGCCGCGGTCAAGAAGTGCGGTCACATGGGCGGGAAGGTCCTGGTGCCAACCCGCGAGGCGGTTCAGAAGCTGGTCGCCGCGCGGCTCGCCGCCGACGTCATGGGTGTTCCGACACTGCTCTTGGCCCGCACCGACGCCGAAGCGGCAAATCTGTTGACATCCGATGTCGACGACAACGACAGGCCGTTCGTCACCGGCGCACGCACCGACGACGGCTTTTATAGGGTCCGCAATGGTCTGGAGCAGGCGATCAGCCGCGGTCTGGCCTATGCACCTTACGCCGATCTGGTCTGGTGCGAGACCGGGACGCCGGATCTCGGCTTCGCTCGCGAATTCGCTCAAGCCGTTCTTTCGCAGAACCCCAACAAGCTGCTGGCCTACAACTGCTCGCCGTCCTTCAACTGGAAGAAGAACCTCGACGACGTCACCATCGCCAAGTTCCAGGACGAGCTCGCGGATATGGGCTACAAGTACCAGTTCATCACGCTGGCCGGCATCCATAGCATGTGGTTCAACATGTACGACCTCGCTTACGATTATGCCCGCGGGGAAGGCATGCGCCACTATGTTGAAAAGGTGCAGGCGCCCGAGTTCGCGGCACGCGAGAAGGGTTATACCTTCGTGTCGCATCAGCAGGAGGTCGGCGCCGGCTACTTCGACGACGTCACCACCACCATCCAAGGCGGTGCATCCTCGGTGACGGCCTTGTCGGGCTCGACCGAAGAGGCCCAGTTCTGAAAAACCTCTGAACGCGCTTCGCGCCGACGCGAAGCGCGGCCTTCCATCGGCCGGATCTCCGGCCGGCCGCGTCCGAGGAACCGGCGGTGCGTCAGCACTGCCGGTTTTTTATTGTGCCGGCGAACGCGCGGTCTCGGATGACTGTCGCCCTGCATAGCCCCGTGATAGAGTGAGCAGCAGAAACTATGACACTTTTCGTGTGCTCGCCTGCGAAGCTAGGGTCCATACTTCAACCTCTGCCGAATGATTCGCACAAAGGCGCAAAGATTGCCGATCGGACTGGTCGCGCTCGTTCCGGCACTTGCGCTGGTTCTGTACCTCGCCTATCAGCTTTCAATCGGGATCCCCGCACGCGCCAAAATCGAGCAGGAAGCGGTCGCGGAGCGGCTGCTGCAGCATGTCGCCTCCGCCATCCTGCAGGACCAATCGCGCAGCAATGCCTCGACCACGGCGCACCTTCTCGCCGCCTCGGGCGCACATCCGCACATCCTCGCCTTCGGCCGACTCGACGACGATCGCCCTGTTCCGGGCGCCGGCGCGGATCGCCCCGCAGATTCTTCCACGCCGCTTGCGATCGACGAGATACCCGCCGACATGACACATGCCGCCGCGGCGTCTCCCATGCAGTCGCGTTTCGCCGTTCAGCCCGAATCGGATCGTCTCATCGGTGTCATGAGCGTCGGCAGGGCGAGTGTCGACGGCGCGTCGCACGTCGATCCTGCCGCACTCGGGCAAGACCCCCTACTCTATCTGGTGATGGATCTGGCCGCGGCAGAGGATGCCGAGCGCCGCCGACTGCAGTCGTGGGCAGGCATTCTGCCTTGGGCCCTATCGGCCGTGCTCGCCCTCCTTGTGGTCCTGTCGGCGATCCGTTACGCAGGCATGAGGGCAGGGTCTCTGTCCGGCTCAGGGATGCTTGCGAGCGGAGCAAAACCCGAAGCGGGCGAAGAGGCGCATGCCGAGTCCCTGGGAACGCGCCTCGCCGATGTCGACCACATCCTCGACATCGCTGCCGTGGTCTTGGTCGGATTGGATCTCGAGGGTCGCGTCCGTCTCATCAACCGTAAAGGCTGCGAGGTCCTGGGACTCGACCGAGACCAGATCATCGGGCGTGATTGGGCGGCATCCTTCGTACCCGAGCGCGAGCGCGAGCAGGCCCGCCGGATTCTTGCGCGTGTGACCTTGGATGAGGACGAGCCCTTGATCGCGGTCGAGGGTACGGTCCTCTGCGCGGATGGCTCGGAGCGCCTGATCGAATGGAACAACAGCCGGATCCGCGACGGCGAAGGGCAGCTGATCGGCGGACTCGGCTCGGGCACCGACATCACCGAGCGCAAACAGGCGGAGCGAGCCCTCTCGTATCTGGTCACCCTCGAGACCGTCCTGGTCGAGACCTCGCGATCCTTGGTGGCGGCCCCTGCCGACGCCGTCGGCCCCTTGGTGGAGAACGCCCTGGGGACCGTTGCGCGGCGCATGGGCGCAGAACGGGCCTATGTCTTCGTGCTGAGCCGTGACGGCTCGAGCATGCGCAACACCCAGGAGTGGAGCGCGAGCGGTCTAGGGCTCGCCGGCGAGGGCGCGCCGCCGGTACCCACATCGCTGATCCCACGCTGGATGGAGACCTTGCAGCACGGCGACGATATCCGTATCGACGACGTCTCCAAGCTCCCCGTGACCTGGCGCGTCGACCGTGAGCAGCTCGAGCAGCTCGAGGTGCGATCGGTGGCCGCTGTCGCGATTCGGGTGGCCGGTCGCATGGGCGGATTCGTCGCCATGGAGATGTTGAGCGACACGCGCAGCTGGCGCGACTCGGAGATGCGTGCACTGGGGTTTCTCGGCGATCTGATCGGCGGTGCCTTCGAGCGGCGGCGCAACGAGCAGAAGCTGCTCGACAGCCGACGGCGGCTCGAGGAGATCGCCCTCTACGACCCTTTGACACGCCTGCCGAACCGGCGGCTCTTGGCCGAACGCATGGACGAGGCGGTTGTGCGGACCCGCGAGCAAGGTCTCTTGCTCGGGGTCTGCTATTTGGACCTCGACGGGTTCAAACCCATCAACGACACCCACGGGCACAAGATGGGCGACCGCGTGCTGGTCACGGTCGCCAGCCGATTGCGTGGCTGCGTGCGCGAGGACGACACCGTGGCCCGACTCGGCGGGGACGAGTTCGTTCTACTGATGAACCACATGGAGTCGCTGTCGGACTGCGCCGCGCTTCTGGAACGCGTGCTCGCGTCGCTCGCCCAACCCATCCTGATCGACGGTCACTCGCTCGCCGTGACCGGCAGCGCCGGTGTCACCCTCTTCCCGCAGGACGCAGGCGATGCGGATACCCTCCTGCGCCATGCCGATCACGCCATGTACCAGGCCAAGCAGCAGGGCCGCAATCGCTATCAGTTCTTCAAGGCGGTCAAGGATCAGCCCGATCAGGCACACAAGCTTGAGCTGGTACGCATCCGGGAGGCCATCGAAGGCGACGAGCTGAGGCTGCATGTCCAGCCGAGGGTCGATATGGGCTCGGGCCGGGTCGTGGGTGTCGAGGCACTCGTGCGTTGGGAGCATCCCGAGCGCGGACTCTTGCCTCCAGGCGAGTTCCTGCCCTTGATGGAGGGCGACGAGCTGCTCCACGACCTGGACTGGTGGGTGATGGATCGGGCGCTGCGATTACTGGAAGACTGGCAGAACGCCGGGCTGGATCTGACGATGAGCCTCAATCTCTCGGCCTGCTCGCTGCAGGACACCGGCTTCGTCGCCGCCTTGCAGGAGATGCTCTCGCAGCACCCGGGCGTCGACCCCATGCGCCTGTTGTTCGAGATCATCGAGTCCGAGGCCCTGCGCGACATCGAGACCATCGCCTCGGTCATCCGCGCATGCGCCGTCCTCGGCGTCCAGTTTGCGTTGGACGGGTTCGGCAACGGCTATTCATCCCTCACCGATTTTCGCTGTCTTCCGGCCCAAGTCGTCAAGATCGATCAGACCGTGGTCCGCGACATCCTGCGCTCGCGCGACGGCCGTAATCTGGTGAAGGGTGTCATCGGGATCGCCAACGCCTTCCAGCGCGAGGTAATTGCCGAGGGCGTCGAATCCGCTGCGCACGGACTGCTGTTGATGGATCTGGGCTGCACCCTAGCGCAGGGCTACGGTATCGCCGACCCGATGCCCCCGGAGCAGCTCGTGTCCTGGATCAAGGGCTTCCGCCCGCCGCAACTCTGGACCGATCGCCCCGACGTGGATTGGGCCACCGAGGATCTCTCGCTCTTGAGCCTGGAGGCGGTCCATCGCGACTGGGTCAATCGTCTCGTGCGCCACGTCTCGACGGCTACAGCAGCAAGACGACCCGAGATTCAACCCGAGCTGTGCGACTTCGGGCGTTGGTACCTGGGGTCCGGCCGAGCGCAATACGGCGGGATGCCGAGCTTCCGCTCGCTCGACGCCCTGCACCGCCAGGTTCACCGGCACGCCGGGCAGCTGCTTGAGCTCGATCGCCTCGATCGCGAGGGCATGAGCGATCCGATCGCGAGACTGCTGGAGGGGCGCGACGCGCTGATCACCGGCATCCGATCGCTCCAGGCCGAGGTCCTCGAGCACGTGCAGCAGGACGCGATCGTCTGAGCCGACGCACTAGCCTTGCTGCATGAGCATACGCAGATCCATGAGTGCGGCGTTCGCCTTCGCAATGTAGGAGGCCAACACCAGCGAGTGATTGGCCAAGATGCCGTAGCCATCGCCGTTCAACACAATCGGGCTGCCCATGGGCTTGGTCGCACCCTTGAGGTCCCGAATAATCTGCTGCAGCGAGACCTCCGCGCGTTTTGCCGCCAAGACACCCTCGAAGTCGCTCGCGATCGCCTGCATCAGATGAAAGAGCGCCCAACTGTATCCGCGAGCGCAGTAATAGACGTTGTCGACCTGATGCCACGGGGTCTGAATCGGGACCGGCTCCTCGTCCGGGAGCGCAACGTCGCCGCTGGCCCTTGGAATGCCGATAGTGGCCGCCAAGTCACTGTCCGGAACACTGGAGCTCAAACGCACGCCGAAATGACCTAGGCGTTTCTCGACCACCGCAAGATAGGCCGCCAGATTGTCGGCCCGGGCGAAGAACTGCGCGCTTGGTTGATCGGCCCCGCGCAGATCCGACAAGTACCGCTCGAGCGCCTCGATCCCAAGTCCATATTCATTCTCGGCCGAGGGCAGCACCCAGGATTTCGGGTCGATCGCGAAACGCAATTCGGCTTCCTTGACATCGGCATTTTCGACCGATTGACTCTGGGATCGGCTGAAATCATTCCGCAGCGCGCGCACGAAGTCACGCAGCGCCATCAGGTTTCCGCATTCCCAACTTTGGGTGTTGTCGAGAAAGACGCCGGGCGGCAAACGATCGTTGTAGAGAAACCCGCCGGGCTTCGTCAGGAGCGCATCGCCGATCCCGATCGCCATCGCAACCGTACGGATGCCCGGGATCACATCCCCGGCCGCCTCTCCGGGCTCGATCTCGACAGACGCTGCGCCATCCAAGGGTGCTGGATGGATCGACCAGTAGACACTCAGGGACACCATGACGAGGCCGACAAGACCAAGCAATCCTAAGGTCTTACGCCAAGGGATCCGGCTCGGCACAGGCCGGGGGTCGGTACTCGGCAAAAGCGTGCCGGACTGATGGACCAGGGTCGATCGTGGGTGTTTCATCTGCGTTCCCCAAGTAGATACGATATGTCATAACATTATCGAATTCTAATACTGATAACATTGAGGAATCGCAGGTACCCGCGGACAGCGTTGCGCTTCTCGGCGTCAACCCGGATCGGACAGCCGCCCCCTTCGTGCTGCATGCGAGGGCTTGATCCACCTTGACGATCGAGTCCAACCGAAGGCTCACCCGCCGAGTAATGCACACGACTGCCCTTCTCTTCCGGATCTTGATTCAACGCTCGATCAGATAAACCTCGACACGACGATTGCGCTGCCGCGCCTCGGCGGTCCGGCCCTCATCGATGGGGAGGGTCTCCCCCATCCCGACGATCTCGATACGTTCGGCGTCGACGCCCGCCGCAGCCAAGACATCCTTGACCGACCGGGCGCGTTCCTGCGAAAGCGCAAGGTTCTTGGTTACGCTGCCGGAGCGATCCGTATGACCCTCGACGCGCGCCATCAGACGGTCATGTCGCACGAGGACCTCGGCGATGGCTTCGAGCCCTTCGGAACGCTCCGACGCAAGCTCACTCCCGCCGACCGGGAAACGCAGCTCCGATTCGGTCAGTGTCACCAAATGGCCACGTTCGGTCGAACGCGCGCCGAGACGCGCAAGGTCATCCTTCAACCGGTTCGCGAAGGATGCAGCATCCACGGCAGCCGAGGCGCTTTCGGCCGCGGCCGTTGCACTGGTCTCGGCGAGTATCTCGGCCAGATGGTCCTTTTGCTCCGAAACGACGAGCGCGAAAGCCGCTTGCTGCTCCGCCATCGCGACCAGCTCCTGTTCAAGCCGCTGGATCTTGGCTTCGGCATCGGTCAGACGCCCATCCAGAGCACCCGGCTCGACTTCGGCATCCGGCCCGACGGACCTCGAGACAGGCGCGTCGGACCCCGCGAGCTCCAGCGTCGCACGGATCTCACTCGCGGGCGTTTCGCTCGCCGGCGGCTCGGGCGGCGGTGTCTGGGGCCCGCGCCAATAGGCCAACAGAAGCCCTGTCGCAAACGAGAGAACCAGAAAAACAAAGGCATAGGTCGGATTCGATTTCACCGCGGGGGCGACGTCGGACATGGTGGTTCCTTGAGTACGCAATCGGTTCGGAGGCTCGGCGACCGAGAAGGATCGGTCGACTCGGGGGGCATCGGGACATCGAGACGACGGATACGCAAAACCGTCGCCGCGCGCCCGCCCCGGCATCAATGACCGGGAACGCAGATCCCGTTGCGCCGTACCGCAATGGCGGTGCGCGCCAACAACAAGGCGACGATGCCGGTCAAGAGGGTTAGGAGACCGAGCCCGAGATAGCGATAGATATCCTGCCCGGTGCGCTCGAACATCAGGAGACTCGCGATGCCGATCGCCGCGAGCGGGAAGGAGTAGGCCCACCAGGAGAGGAAGAACCCGAGCTTCAGGAATCGGCTTGCCTGCGTGAACAGCAGCAAGGTCAGAAAGAGACCGATGAAATAGAGCACCCGCGCAAAGGCATCGAGCTCCCCGACAAGCCGTGAATAGGCAATAAACCCGACGGCGGGCGGCGCGATCAGGATGAAAAGCGTCGGCATCAAGCGCTCTTCGATCGGATGATGAAACAGCACCCGGTAAAAGATGATCGTCATCAGGATCAGCCAGAACAGCATTCCGGTACTGAAAAAGAACCAGGAAATATCCTGATACCCCAGGGGAACTCCGGCCACCGGAACCAAGACGTTCCCGACCGCCGGGATGAACCAGGCCGGATTCATATGATGTACCTGAAAGTGCTCATGATGGATCCAGACGCTCACGACATAGAGCGTAAAGACCAAATGAAGCGCCGCACCCGTCATCCAGAGCGCCCGACTCACGTCATCCATGACCGGCAGAAAGGCGATGGAGAGCAGGAGCAGGCTGATCGAGATGGTCGGAAAAAAATTGAGCTTCACGGGATGGCGAAGCTCTTGGATTACGGCCTGCCGGTAAATGGCCAGCTTGGCCGTATACAGCAGCATCAAGACAACGAAAAGCGTGCTCGTCACGCCGATAAGCCAAGGGGTGATGCCCAAATCGAGGGCGAGGACCGTCTGAGCCTTCTCCCAGCCGATAGTGAGGCCCGACAGGCCCATCACCATCGCAAAGAAAGAGATCGGGAAGTGTTCGAGCCGACCTGGCGACTGGATAGGAGTCTCCATGATGCTAAAGGCACTCTCGCTCAAAGAACCGACGGCATGGGTACGAACAGCAGAACAGCGAGCATCGTCGTGGTCGCGAGTACCGGCGCCCACAACCAATAAGGCGTCACCCCTGTTGCGGTGGCTGTCGAGCGCGTAACGATCCGAGACTGCTGGGTCATGGTCTAACTCCGATAGTGCGTCGAACAGTGTTTCCGAGCGCTTCTGTCTTCGCGACCCGAGCGCCCGAGGTCTGCTCGGGGAATGAGGTTGATCCGCAGTCTAGGCATCGCCCCGGTGCGACGCATTGATAAATCTCAGACCGGGCAGCTCGGGTTTATTCGGTATCGCGCTTTCATGCTGCCGCTCGATCGGTGTGGTCGAGAAGGCCGATCGGTTCGTCATCACCCTCCTTGAGTCCCCGATGCCGTTGGCAAACGCGGCGATGGAAGGCTGGGTCAAGGCGCTCGCGCAATCCCCCGAGAGCATCCCCGCTTAGAAAGACGGTCTCGAGTTCAACACCCGGCTTCGAGATCTGCCTGTGCCGGGGCGCGGCGCAACGCCGGCCCGGCATGTGGGGGCGTGCAATGCGGCGGAAAACCCACGTGCGCTCGGTATATACTCGGCGCTCCGCCGGCAGACCCGCCCACAACCGCCGATGCCCACCGAAATCCCGTCCGCGCCGCACACCTTCGACTTCAAAACGACCGACATCTCCGATCGATACGACGAGTATGTTCGCATCTGCGATCCGATCTTTCGGGATTTCGGCGGGCGGGGCCGCTTCTGCGGACCGGTCTCGACGGTCAAGTGCTTCGAAGACAACTCCCCGGTGAAATCGACCCTGGCCGAACCCGGCCAAGGTCGCGTCCTCGTGGTCGATGCCGGCGGCTCCATGCGCTGCGCGATGCTCGGAGACCTGATCGCGGCCGGCGCGGTGGAGCAAGGCTGGGCCGGGGTCATCCTCTACGGCTGCATCCGCGACAGTCGCGACATCGCAGCTATGCCGCTGGGGGTCAAGGCATTGGGGACTCATCCACGCAAGAGCCATCGGCGCGGCGAAGGCCAACGGGACATACCGGTCACCATCGCCGGCGTGCGCTTCGCCCCAGGTGATCAGGTCTACTGCGACGAAGACGGCATCCTGGTAGCCGACGGGCCGCTGGATCTCGGTTAGTCGGGTCAAAGCACAGCGGCGATCGATCCGGATAGGTACTTAGCGAGGAAAAACATGGCCTGGACCGAGGCAAAACAGATTGCCGAGGCAATCCTCGACGGATTCGGGCGTCACTACCGGCTGTTCCGCGAGATCACCGGCAAGGCGCGGGAACGCTTCGAGGCGGCGGATTGGCCTGGCGTACAAGCCGCCGCGCGCGCGCGGATCAGCTACTACGACGAGAGGGTCGGCGAGACGGTCGCCCTGCTGCGCCGCGAGTTTCATCTGCGCGACCCGACCGACATCCTGTGGCGCCGCGTCAAGATCGAGTACATGCGCCTGCTGCCGCTGCACCACCAGCCGGAGCTTGCCGAGACCTATTACAACTCAGTGTTCTGCAGGTTGTTCGATCGGCGCTACTACAACAACAGCTACATCTTCGTCTGGCCGATGATCTCGACCGAGCACCTCGAGGCCGAGATCCCGATCTTTCGACCCTACTACCCGGCACGCGACGGCTTCGCGCGGGTGATCGCCCGCATCCTCGGCGACATGGGTTTTCAGCGCCCCTTTCGAAATCGCCGGCACGACATCCGCTGTCTGATGCGCGCCGTGCGGGACCGCTTCCCGCGCCGTCGCGCACTGCATCAGAACTTCCAGCTCGCCGTCCTCTCCGAGCCCTTCTACCGCAACAAGGCCGCCTACATCATCGGCAAGGCCATCAACGGGGCGGACCAGATCCCGTTCGCAATCCCGATCCTCAACGACGAGGGACACGATGGCGCGCCCGGCGGGCTTTATGTCGACACCCTGCTCTCGGGGGAGGACGAGATCTCGGATGTCTTCAGCTTCTCGCGCGCCTACTTCATGGTCGACACCGAGGTCCCGGCCGCCGTCGTCGATTTCCTCCGCCCTCTGATGCCGCGCAAGGGCAAGGCCGAGCTCTACACCTCCATCGGTCTGCAGAAGTTCGGCAAGGCGGAATTCTATCGCGACTTCCTCAAGCACCTGAGGTATTCGGCCGACGATTTCGTCATCGCCCCGGGCATCCGCGGGATGGTGATGTGCGTCTTCACGCTTCCATCGTTCCCCTTCGTCTTCAAGGTCATCAAGGATCGTTTCCCGCCGCCGAAAGAGATGACCCGTGAGACCGTCATCGAGAAGTACCAGTTGGTCAAGCTGCATGACCGCGTCGGGCGGATGGCCGACTCCTGGGAGTACTCGCACGTCGCCTTTCCGCGTCACCGCTTCTCGGCGGCCCTTATCGAGATGTTGGAGAGCGACTGCGCAAAGAGCCTCGAGTCCGATGGTGATCAGCTCATCATCAAGCACCTCTATATCGAGCGGCGCATGTCGCCGCTGAATCTCTATCTGCACACCGCCGACGACGAGGACATCCGCCACGCGATCGGCGAATACGGCGACGCCATTAAGCAGCTCGCGGCGGCCAACATCTTCCCAGGCGATTTCCTCTTCAAGAACTTCGGCGTAACGCGTCAGGGTCGCGTCGTCTTCTACGACTACGACGAGCTCTGCTACCTGACCGAATGCCACTTTCGGGAGATTCCGCCCGCGCCCTACCCCGAGATGGAGATGGCCGAAGAGGTCTGGTACAGCGCCGGTCCGAACGATGTCTTTCCCGAGGAGTTCGAGACCTTTCTGCTGACCGACCCGCGCATCCGCAAGGTCTTCCGGGAGCTGCACAGCGAGTTGTTCGACCCGGCCTGGTGGCGGGCGCGCCAGGAGCACATCCGGGCGGGGCATCTCGAAGACGTCTTTCCCTACCCCGAAGAGCGGCGTTTCGGTAACCCCGACCGGGTCGCGCCCGATCGGAACAGTTAAGAGCGGTTCAAAAGTAAGTCAAACAACTCGACGAGAGAACACCTTTGCCGCGGTTGTCCTTGTCGTTGTCGTTGTCGTTGTCGTAATCGACAACGACAACGACAACGACAACGATTAGATTCGGTGCTCAACTGATTTCCGACACGTGACTCAGGAACCTCGGCAGTCGCCGAACATCTCAAGCTCAGGCGCCTCGGCGCCCGAGCCGCATCAAAATAAAAGGGGCACAGGTGAGCACACCCACGCTCCGCAGCCCCGTTGCACCGCAGAGGAGACTGGAACGATGAAGACGCCTTCGATCGGGATACATCGGCTGGCTTGGAGCCTGCTGCTGTTCGGCACACTCGCCGCGGCTGCAAGCGATGGACCCGCCGAGCTGGCCCCCGGGATGCAGAACCCCGGCTATCACGAGCAACCCGACTGGTTCAAGGCGTCCTTTTTGGATCTCCGCGAGGATGTCGCCGAGGCCACCGCACAGGACAAGCGCCTAGTCCTGTACTTTTTTCAGGACGGCTGCCCCTACTGCGCCAAGCTGTTGCAGGAGAACCTGGGCGATCAGTCGATTGCCCGTCTGATGCAGGCGAGCTTCGACGTCGTCGCCATCAATCTCTGGGGTGATCGGGAGGTGAACGGCCTGTCCGGCGAGTCCACCACGGAGAAACAACTCGGAGCCGACCTGAGGGTTCAGTTCACACCCACGATGCTGCTGCTCGACGAGGCCGGGCAGGTCGTTCTGCGAATCAACGGCTACTTCCCGCCCCATCGCTTCAAGGCCGCGCTCGCCTATGTCGCCGAGCGGCGCGAGCAGGTCGGCGAGTCATTCACCGACTACGCCGCCGGACTCGATTCAGCCGAGGCCAAGGGCACACTGCACACCAAAGGGGGCTTCCTGACCGCCCCGTTCCGTCTCGCCCGCAATCGCGATGCCTCCATGCGTCCTCTGGTGGTGATGTTCGAGCAGCCCACCTGCCGAGACTGCGATGAGCTGCACGAAGACATCCTCGAGCGCGAGCCGGTCGCCTACTCGCTGAGCGGCTTCGACGGGGCAATCCTGGATACCTATTCGCGCGACCCCGTCCAAACGGTCGACGGCCGCGAGATCCCGATCCGCGACTGGGCCGCGGAGCTGGGTATCAAGTACACACCCAGTCTGGTGTTCTTCGATGCAGCCGGACGCGAGGTCTTCCGCACCGAGGGTTACTTCAAGGCATTCCACATCCACGGCGCCTTGGACTACGTCGCCACAGGCGCCTACCTGTGGGAGCCGAGCTTCCAGCGCTACCTTGCGGCACGCCGCGAGGCATTGAGCGCACTCGGGGTCGAGGCCGATCTGATGGATTGACCTCGGTACGGCGGGTCGGTCACCCTTACCGGAAGAGCGCCCAATCCAAGGCGATTTCCGGGAAAGCATCGACCAACCTGTGGGCGACTGAAGTCGCCCCTACCTCCCGCGCCCTCCACCGCCCCCTC